>JAEMQS010000243.1 GCA_016463765.1 Solirubrobacteraceae bacterium
CGGATCTTCGGCGAGCCCGGGGAGGGCTGGGCCAGGAAGATGTCGCCCTCGATCGCCTTGCTCAGCAGCGGCGTGCGGAACCGCACCGTGCCGATCTTCGAGCCCGCGGCGCACGTGGCCGGCGCCCCGCTGCCGTAGCCGAACTCCGCCTCGGTGCACCCGACGAAGCCGGGCTGGCTGCCGGAGGTGGGGGACAGCTCGACGCCCTCGGGGAGCACGTTGACGCTGGTGGCGATGTGCTTCTGGACGAGCGGTTCGTCGGTGGCGGGCATGGACACGCCCGTGCTGATGAGGCCCGCGGCGTCGCTCGTGCGGTCGCCCTCGAGGATCATGCCCGGCTCGAACGGGACCGCGTCACAGCCGGTCGGCGTGTACGCCGCGGTCCGGGCCGCGCTGCCGCCCTGGTACGAGCTGATCGAGACCGACGTCGTGGCGGGCTTCGAGCAGTCGGTCGGGTTGGCCATGAACGACTTCGTCATGGCGCGGCCGTTCTTCGACCCCCAGAGGCGCAGGCTCAGGCGCTTGACCTCGATCGGCAGGCCGATGACCGTGCGCGGGTTGTCGAAGGCCAGCGAGTCCAGGCCGCCGTCGGTCGGGCGCAGGCGGATCTCGACCTCGATGTAGGTGACCGCGAGGAGGTCGGCGAACTCGAGCACCAGCCCGAGCCGGGCCGCCTCGGTGCCGCGCGGCTCGAGGTTGTAGATGCCGCCGCCGATGAGGTTCTCGTTCAGCGGGATGATCGACTCGACGCCGGCCGTGACCTGGCCGACCTGCGAGGTCGATGCGCAGCCGTTCAGGCTGCGAAAGCGCGAGACCGAGCAGAGCGGGGTGGCGGTGGCGTTGCCCACCTGGCCGCCCGGGAGCGAGAGCTTGAGGTCCTTGAGGTCGTCGCCGCCGCCGAAGGTGTCGCCGCCGCCGTTCAGGCCGAGCGCGACGCAGAAGTCCTCATGCGCGCCGGCCTGCGACTGGGTCGCGGCCGTGGTGGTCGGTGAGCACGTCGCGTCCTTCGCGATCGGCTTGGCGACGAGCGCCGTGATGTCCACCTTCGCCTGCGCGGTCCCTGCGCAGCCCAGCACGGCAATGGCCGCGACGACACCTGCCGTCGCCGGCCTCCAACGATTCGTACGCACCCCTGCGCCCCTGTCTCTGTAGCCGAATGACTGAAATTCAGGCCTTTGGCCTCAACTCGAGCATAGTGTGGCACGAATGGCGCGGTCCTACCAGCCCGTAGCTTTCTTTGACGGGCTGTCAGGGCGTGAGTGGCCCCCGCGCCGGCCGGGGTGCTGGCCGGCGCGGGGGTGGTTCCACCCCTAGCGCGCTGCGGGACGCACGCGCAGGTTGCTGCGGCCGGTCTTCTTGTCCGCCATCGTGGTGTTCAGGCGGAACGAGAGCTGCGGGCGACCGCGCTTGCGCAGGCGGGTGCTGACGCGCACGCTGCCCTTCGCGAGCCGGACCCGCAGGACCTTGGCGGACTGGCCGGAGGGGACCGTGACGCGGATGCTCGTCCCGCTGACGGTGACCCGGGCGCGCGCGCCCTTCTTCAGGCCGGTCGCGCTGACCTTCAGGCGCTTCTTGACGATCGCCGAGCGCTGGAACTCCATGCCCTTCGGCAGGACCAGCTGGGCCGTCGTCACCCGCGTGCGGCCACCGGCGACCCGCAGGTCCATCGACGGACGCCCACCTCGCAGCGAGCTCAGCCGCAGCGTGCCGGCCGGCTGACAGGCCAGGACTTCGGCCTCGGTCTTGATCGGCACCTGCGCGCCGGAGTGCGACCACGCCGTGCCGTCGATGGTGTTCGTCGCCGACTGGCAGAGGTCGCGCGTGGCGATCAGCGGCGACTGCGGACCCGTCTTGAGGTCGAGCTCGAAGCGCGACAGCGGCGTGTCCGGGATCGGATCGATGACGTTCACCAGGCGGTTCTTGTCACCGAACTTGATGGTGCCGGTCAGCTCGATGGTGATCGCGCCCTGGAGCTTGATCCGCAGGCCCGGCAGCGG
>JAEMQS010000008.1 GCA_016463765.1 Solirubrobacteraceae bacterium
ACGACCTGATCCGCGTGACCGCGTTCGCGTGGGTCGAGACGAACTCGCAGAAGGGGATCCTGATCGGGGCGCAGGGCAAGATGATCAAGGCGATCGGGACGGCCGCGCGCAAGGAGCTGCAGCGGGAACTCGGCGTGAAGGTGCACCTCGACCTGTCCGTGCGGGTGCGCAAGGACTGGCGAGGCGACGACCGCGCGCTGGACCGCCTCGGGATCGAGTAGCTGGCGGCACACGCCGCGTTGCTCTACCTTTCCGCCGCATGCGCACCATGCGTGTCAGGACGATCACGCTCGGCCTCGCCTGCCTGCTGGCCTTCGCGGCCCCTGCGGGCGCCGCGGTCCGCCTCGGGCCGGACGTCACGAGGACCCCGACGGCGGGGATACCGTCCCTGGGCTGCGCCCAGCCGTGCACCCTTGTTCCGGTGGCGCCCTCGACGGGCGATCTGCTGGACGCGCCCTTCGATGGCGTCCTCACGGAGGTGCGCTACCGCGGGGAGTTCGCGGACACGAAGGTGCGTCTCGTGCGCGTCGACACGGCGGCGAAGACCGTGCGCGTGGCGCGCAGCGGCACCGCGCGCTCGGCCACGTCGCTCGGCCCCGGCCTGTGGCGGTTCACCGAACGGCTGGAGGTTCGCGCCGGCGAACGCGTCACGCTCGACGCCCCGGGATCGGGGTCGGCGATGTTCGCGCTGCCCGGCATCGGCGGGGGCCTCGTGGTGCCGCGACCGGCCGACGGCGCCGAGACGTCGTACGTCACGCCGCTGGCGGGGGTCGGGCCGTGGGTCGAGGCCCTGGTCGAGCCGGACGCCGACCGCGACGGCTTCGGCGACGAGACCCAGGACCGCTGCCCGAACGACGCAGCGACGCAGGCGCCCTGTCCGGTCGCGCCGGTGCGCGTCGAGGTCCCCGGTCCGACGGTGATCGAGACGGTCGTGCTCCCGGCAGCGCCGGCGCCGCTCTCGGTGCCGCCGGTCGTCGGTGCCCCTGCGCTGTCGCGCGACCGCCGGACGGTCAGGGTCCCGCTCACGTGCGCCGCGCGGTGCGGCGGGAGCGTGGAACTGCGGACCGCGAAGCCGGTGAAGCTCGGCGGGCTGAAGGCCGTCGTCCTGCTGGGCAGCGCGAGGTTCTCGGGCGCGGCGGGCTCCACGCCGGTCGCGCGCGTGCGCCTGGCCGCCGCTGCGCGATCGCTGCTGCGGCCCGGCAGCAAGCTCGCCGTCGACGTCGTCCTGCGCCCGGCGGACGCGGCCGCGTCGTCGAAGCGCGTGACGCTGCGGGTGCCGGCAAAGCGCAAGCGGTGAGAGGGTCGCGGTGGGCGACCGTCGTCGCCCACCGCAACCAGGATGTCCCCTCAGATCATCCCTCTCAATGAGCAGGCTTGACACGAGTCAGAACATCAACGGATTCGCCGTCGATGATGTCCCTTCTCTAGTCCTTGGCGACCCGCCGGCGTGAACCGGTGCGGGTGGCTCCTCCATGAGCCACGCTGCGCCTGTCCCTCCCTTGGTCGGCGGCGGGGGGCCGCAACTGCAATCGGTCTGGACGGATGACCGGTCAGCCGATCGTGGCCTGGACACGGGGCGTGAGGCCCTCGATGTCGTCCAGTTCCAGGGCGGGGCGGATGATGAAGGGCAGCGTCCCCACCGACGCGTCGGTTCCGCGCCGCAGCTTCGAGAGCTGCGCCTGCTGGATGCGGACCCGCTCGGCGTGCGACGCCACGACGGCGCGCACGCCCGCCGTGCGCGCGTCCTTGCCCGGGAGGGCGGCGACGTCGCGCTGCTCGGCGGTGCTGAACCGGCGGGGCAGGACGGCGTTGACGAGGACGGCTTCGAGTGGGCGGCCGAGCGTCGTGCGCAGCGTGCGCTCGAGCTCGATCGTCTCGGCGACCGGCATCTCCTGCGCCAGCGCGACGGCGAGGTACCCGGCGCGGCGGCCGTCCTGGAGCCACTCGGCGATGCGGTAGGCCTGCTGCGCGAGCGGGCCGACGCGGGCGATGTCGCCGAAAGTCTTCGGGGTCCGGAGGATCGCGACGCCGTGGCCCGAGGCGGGCGCGTCGACGATCACGAGGTCGTAGTTCGGCAGGTCCTTGCGCCAGCGCCGGTCCTGGACGAGGTCCCAGACCGCCCCGATCGTGACGAGTTCGCGCGCGCCAGGTGCCGCGTCGACGAAGGTCTTGAAGACGTTGCTACGCGTCAGGACCTGGGTCAGCGGGCGCGACCGCAGCTGCTGCGCGACGAAGTGCTCGAGACCGAGGACCGGGTCGATGCTGACCGTCCAGAGTCCGTCGCGCAGGCGGACCTCCTCGCCGATCTTCGCGTCTGTGCGCCCGAACAGCCTGGGGATGCGCTGCTGCCCGCCGACCTCGGCGATGATCGTCCGGCGCCCGCGCTCGGCAGCCGCCAGCGCCGCCGCGAGCGCGACGGTCGTCTTGCCCACGCCGCCCTTGCCCGTGATGTAGAGCAACTGGCGGTCGAGGAGGTCTCGCATGTCTGGCAGCATGATCGTCACAGTGGACACGCTCGTACGGAATCCGGGGATGACTGACGCGTACGATCGATGCCGCCGCATGCAGCGGCGCCATGACCCGACGTTCTACCTGGCGACGCTACGGCTGCCGGCGCACGTCCGACCCGCCATTCATGCGGTGTACGGCTATGTGCGCGGTGCGGACGAGATTGTCGACGGCCGGGGTCGCGATTCGTCGCCCGAGCGGCGCCGCGCGCAGCTCGACGCGTGGGAGGGCGAGCTGCTGCGCGGCTTGGAGGCCGGCCACAGCTCGCACCCGGTGATCGGCGCGCTGGTCGACGCAGGCACGCGGTACGACCTGCCGCTCGACGAGCTGCGCGTCTACATGGATTCGATGCGGGTCGACTGCGGCGCGCAGGTGCGGATCGGCTCGCGCCGGGAGCTCGACGTCTACATGAACGGCTCGGCCGCGTCGGTCGGCCGGATCATGGCCCCGCTGCTCGGCGTGCCCGACTGCGACCGCGAGCAGGTCGCGGCGCTCGGGGTGGCGTTCCAGCTGACGAACTTCATCCGCGACGTGCGTGAGGACTTCGAGATGGACCGGGTGTACCTGCCGGGGATGTGCGAGAACGAGCTCGCGGCGGCGCAGGCGGGCGCGGGCGTGCGCTCGCGGGTCGCCGAGGAGGTCGGCCGCGCGCGGGCGCTGTTCGCCGACTCGATCGGGGTGACCGACGCGGTCGCGCCGTCGCTGCGTCCCGGGATGCGGTTCGCCGCGGCGGTGTACTCCCGGGTGCTCGACCGCGTGGAGCGCAGCGGGTTCGACGTGCTCGGCGCGCGGACGACGCCGCGGCCGTGGGAGCTCACCGGCGCGTTCGCCGGGGCGCTGCGCGGATGACGGTCCGGGCGACGAAGCGGGGCGCGGCGCGCACCTCGATGGACGGGCGCGACGCCGACGTCCTGATCTGCGGCGCGTCGTTCGCCGGGCTGGCGGCGGCGCGTGAGCTGGCGGGCTCCGGCGCGCGGGTGCTGATGCTCGACCGCTACGAGGTGGGCGAGCGGGCCACGAGCGCGTGTGCGCTGGTGACACCGTGGGCGTCCGTGATGGGCGTGGAGGCGTCGCTGCGCCAGGAGCTCCCGTACATGCGGTTCACGACGCCGCACGGGTCGGCGCGGGTGCGGCTGCCGTGGAGCTGGTCGTCGTTTGACTACCGGGAGCTGTGCCGGCTGCTGTTCGCGCAGTGCTCGGACGTCGAGTTCGAGACCGCGAAGGTCCATGGGCGCGCGCCGGGCGGTCTTGCGGTGGAGACCGATCGCGGCACGATCTCCGCGCCGCTGATCCTCGACGCGCTCGGCTGGCGGCGGATGCTCGACACGCCCCATGTCCAGCCGCCCGATGCGTTGATCTCCCGGGGTCTGGAGGTCCACCCGCGGTGGGACAACTCCGGCGACGAGCTGCACTGCTGGGTCGAGCGGTCGCTCATCCGCCGCGGGTACGGGTGGAGCGTGCCGGCGGGCTCCGAGGTGCGGGTCGGCGTCGGGTCGTACGAGCCGCGCGACCACGTGAAGGAACCGACCGTCGCGCTGGCCTCTCGTGAGGGGATGGACGTCGAGCGCTTCCAGGGCAACTGGTTCCCGCACGCGCTGCGGCCCGCGGTCAGCGACGACGGCATGGTGCTGTTCGCCGGAGACAGCGCCGGGCACTGCTTCCCGCTGTCGGGTGAGGGCATCCGCACCGCGTTCTACTTCGGGATCGCCGCGGGCCGTGAGCTGCGCGCGGTGGTCGAGGGACGGTCGTCGCGGGCCGAGGCGTTCGCGCGGTACGGGGCGTTCAGCGCGTCGCATGCCGGCGCGTACCGGCGGGCGCTGCGGCTGCAGCGGCTGGTGCCGGACATCCCGCCGCGGCTGCTGGCCGCCGCGCTGCGGGTGGTGCAGCTGCAGCCGGTCGCCGACCGCGCGTTCGGGTGGTACCTCGATCAGGCGCACCCGGGGACGTTCGCGGCGCCGCCGCCGCGCCGCGGGGTTGCGGCGGCTCCGGCCCTCGCGGCGTAGCGCCGCGGCCCGCTCGTAGACTGCGCCGGGCCATGGAGATCCGCTTCGACGCCAACGGCCTCGTCCCCGTCGTCATCCAGGACTGGAACACGGGGGAGGTCCTCACGCTGGCCTACGCCAACGAGGAGGCGCTCGCGCGCACGCGCGAGACCGGCGAGCTGCACCTGTGGAGCCGCTCGCGGCAGGAGCTGTGGCACAAGGGCGCGACCTCCGGGAACGTGCAGAAGGTCCGCGCGCTGCGTCTGGACTGCGACGGCGACGCGCTGCTGGCGCTCGTCGAACCCGCCGGCCCGGCATGTCACACCGGTGCGCGCACGTGCTTCCACAACGGCGAGACCGACGTGTTCGCACCGCACGAAGCCATTCCCTACCTGACCCGCACGATGGCCGAGCGCGCGGCCAACCCCACCGAGGGCTCCTACACGAACGAGCTGCTGAGCAACCCGGAGCTCGCGGGGGAGAAGGTCGAGGAGGAGGCCGAGGAGGTCGTCCGCGCCGTCCGCGAGGAGAGCGGCGAGCGCGTCGACGAGGAGGCCGCCGACGTCCTCTACCACCTGCTCGCGCTGCTCCAGGGCCGCGGCCACACCATCGGCGGCGCCCAGGAGGTCCTCAATGGCCGTCGCCGCTGACGCGCTCCCGGTCGAACCGTCGGTCGAGCGGGTTCGAGCCCTCGCGGCGGACTACAACCTCATCCCGCTGCGCCACGCGTTCATCGACGACACCGAGACGCCGGTCAGCGCGTTCCTGAAGCTGCGGGCGGCCGCGCCGGATCAGCCCGCGTTCCTGCTGGAGAGCGCCGAGCAGGGTCAGCGCTTCGGCCGCTACTCGTTCATCGGGGTGCAGCCGCGGAGCATCGTGCGGTGGTCGCTGGGCGACGATCCGGCCGACCCGTACGCGCTCGCCGCCTCCGAGGTGGGGCGCTACACGCAGGCGCCGCTCGACGACCTGCCGCCGTTCGCCGGCGGCGCCGTGGGGTTCTTCGGGTACGACCTCGTGCGGACCGTCGAGCCGCTGGGCGAGCCGAACCCCGACCCGGTCGGCCTGCCCGACATGGCGCTGATGCTCAGCGACGTGCTCGTGGTGTTCGACCACCTCAAGCACATGATCTCGATCCTGGCGCACGTCCACGTGGATGGCGACACGGACCTCGACGCCGCGTACGCCGATGCGGCGCGGACGATCTCCGACGTGCGTGAGACGCTCGCGGGCGCCGTGCCGCGCACCGCGCCTCACCCGCCGCGTAACGCGCCGGAGTTCACCTCGAACATGCCGCGCGAGCAGTTCGAGCAGATGGTCGAGCGCATCGTCGAGTACTGCCACGCCGGGGACACGTTCCAGGTCGTCCCGTCCCAGCGCTGGAGCGCGGAGCTCGACCTCGACCCGTTCTCGATCTACCGCGGCCTGCGCGTCGTCAACCCGTCGCCGTACATGTACTTCCTGGACTTCGGGGACTTCCACATCGCCGGGGCGTCACCGGAGCCGCTGCTGACCGTCACGGGCCGCCACGTCTCCACCCGCCCGATCGCGGGGACGAAGCCGCGTGGCGCGACGCCGGAGGAGGACGACGCGCTCGCCGCCGACATGCTCGCTGACGAGAAGGAACGCTCCGAGCACGTGATGCTCGTCGACCTCGCCCGCAACGACCTCGGCCGGGTCTCCGAGTACGGCAGCGTCAACGTCGACTCGTTCATGCAGGTCGAGCACTACTCGCACGTCATGCACATCGTCAGCAACGTGTCGGGGACGCTGCGCGACGACGTCACCGCGATGGACGCGCTGCGCAGCGTGCTGCCCGCGGGGACGCTGAGCGGGGCGCCGAAGGTCCGCGCGATGCAGATCATCGACGAGCTCGAGCCCGTCAAGCGTGGCGGCTACGGCGGGGCCATCGGCTACCTGTCCTACACGGGCGACCTCGACACGTGCATCCACATCCGCACCGTGGTGGTCAAGGACGGCATCGCGTACATCCAGGCGGGCGGTGGCACCGTGGCGGACGCCAAGCCCGCGTACGAGTTCGTCGAGTCCGAGAACAAGTCGCGGGCCGTGCGCCGCGCGATCGAGCTGGCGATGGCCCAGCCCGACTGGCCCTAGTGAGGTGATCACTAGTCGGTCACGTCGCGCCGTCGCTGCACGATGCCCGCGGTGAGCAGCCCGCCCACGCCGTAGAAGAGCCCGAGCGCCGCGGCCGCGCCGAACGACACCTCGGCCGTGCCTCCCTGAGCCAGCGCCGTGAGGGTGCTGCCCGGCAGCCAGTCGCCCAGGTCGGAGACGATCGCCGAGACGACGGCTTCGACGACCAGGACGTAGCCCACGCCGACCGAGATCGCGACCGCGGCGGACCGGGTGATCGTCGCCAACGCGAGGCCGACCGCGCCCCACACCAGGCAGGCGGCGTACAGGTGAAGCCACGCGAGCCCGATGTCCCCGGCCGCGATGTCACGCCAGGCGTCGGTGCTCACGCCCGCCCCTTCGGCGGCGATCGGTGCGACGAGGACGCAGAGGACGAGCGCCAGCAGCGTCGCGGCGGCGGTCCACAGCGCCAGCGCCAGCGTCTTGCCGCCGAGCAGGCGCCACCGCGAGGGCTCGGTCGAGGCGAGCAGCCGGATGAGGCCGGTCTGGTAGTCGGTGGCGGCCGTCATCGCCCAGAACGCGAGCGTCACGACGCCGAAGAACGTCGCCGCGGCGCCGAGGCCGGCGACCAGGCCGGTGGGCGCGATGAGCTCGTCGAGGGTGGGGAACGTCGCCCCGGGGCCGCCTTCGGTCTGCCCGTCGGCGACGAACTGGAACATGGCGGTGTTGATGAGGACGGCGAACATGCCCGTCAGGCCCAGCCAACTGCCGATGAGGCTCGGGCGGCGCAGGCGCAGGAGTTCGCTCCGAAGGACGTGCACCATTACGCGGCCCTCCCGGCGGTCGCGCCGCGTTCGGCGGCCAGGTCTTCGTCCGTGCCGGTCATCTGCAGGAACACCTCCTCGAGGCTGTCGGTGTGCGCCGCGAGATGGCGCAGGGTGATGCCGGCCTCGATCGCGGTTCGGTTGATGGCGGCGGTGTCGCCGGCCGCGGCGCGGACGCGCAGGTCGCCGTCGACGGCGAATCCGGCGTCGGTCAGCGCCGTGAGCAGGCGAGGGGCGTCGTCGTCATGCTCGGGTCTGACCTCGACCGTCGCGTGGGCGCGGCGCATGAGGTCGTCGATCGGGCCGGTGTACAGCAGCTCGCCGAAGCGGATGACGAGCAGGTGGTCGCACACCGCCTCGATCTCGGACAGCAGGTGCGACGAGACGATCACCGTGCGGCCCTCGCGGCCGAGCCGTCCCAGCAGGGCGCGGATCTCGACGATGCCCGACGGGTCCAGGCCGTTGGTGGGCTCGTCGAGGATGAGCAGCTCGGGGTCGGGAAGCAGGGCCGCGGCGATGCCGAGCCGCTGCTTCATGCCCAGGGAGAAGCGCTTGACGGGCTCGCGATCGCGGCCGGTGAGGCCGACGACGTCCAGCACCTCGTCGACACGCGACGCCGGCAGGCCGCGGAGCCTGGCCAGCGACAGCAGGTTCGCCCGTCCGGAGAGGGCGGGGACGAAGGCGGGTCCCTCGATGAGGGCGCCGACGCGATGCAGGAACCGTCGCGGCTCCTCCAGCGGCGACCCGAGGACCGTCGCGGTCCCGGCGGAGGGACGGACGAGTCCCAGGAGCATCCGGATGAGCGTGGACTTGCCCGATCCATTGGGTCCGACCAGCCCGATGATGCCGCCCGCCGGCAGGTCGAGGTCGAGGGGGCGGACGGCGGTGAGGTCTCCGAACCGGCGGGTGAGCCCGGTGGTCGTCAGCGCCGATGCGGCGGTGGGGGCGTCGATCATCGGGTGAACCTAACACGCGTTTGAAACGCTTGTTTAAGAATTTGGTAAGCTTCGACGGATGACCGAGACGGCCCGTGGCGGCGCGACGCGCGAGCGACTCCTCCAGGCCGTGGAGTCCCTGCTGGCCGAGCGCGCCGAGCACGAGATCACGGTGCGCGACATCACGACGGCGGCGGGAGCGAACGTCGCGTCGGTCGCCTACCACTTCGGGTCGCGCGACGCCCTCGTCACCGAGGCGCTGCGCCGCGTCATCGCCCGCATCACCGAGCACCGCCGAGCCGCGATCGAGGCGCTTCCGCCGGGAACCGATCTCGAGACCCTGGTGCGGGCGTGGCTGGCGCCGGCCCTCGCGGCCCTGAGCGGGCGCGGCGACGAGGGCGACGAGTGGCGCATGCTCGCGCGCACCTTCCTGTCGGCCAGCCCGCTGCTCGGGAACCTCGCGGCGGAGATGCGCCCGGAGGTCGAGCGGACGCTCGTCCGCCGCCTCGAGGAGCTGTTGCCGCACCTCGGCCCGGAGGAGCTGGCCTGGCGCCATGCCGCGACGCTGGGGCTCGCCGGGTTCCTGGGTTCGGGCGGCGGCTTTCCCATCGCGCTGGGCCCGGGCGCCAAGCCGGACGAGCGTTTCGTCGCCTTCGTGGTGGGGGCGCTGAGCGCGCCGGCCGGGGACAAGCGGTGACGCGCCGGTACGCTCCCTGAGCCATGCCGTCCGTCCTCGTCGTCGACAACTACGACTCGTTCACCTACAACCTCGTCCAGTACCTGGGCGAGCTGGGGGCGGACATCGAGGTCGTGCGCAACGACCAGGCCACGACCGACGAGCTGCTGGCGCGGCGGCCCGACCGCGTCGTCGTCTCGCCCGGGCCGTGCACGCCGAACGAGGCGGGCATCAGCCTGGAGGTCGTCCGGCGGTTCCCCGAGGAGGGCATCCCGCTGCTGGGGGTCTGCCTGGGGCACCAGTCATTGGCGCAGGCGTTCGGCGGCACCGTGGTGCGGCACGAGCCGATCCACGGCAAGACGACCGAGATCGCGCACGACGGACGCACGATCTACACGGGACTGCCGGAGAAGATCACGGTCGGCCGCTACCACTCGCTCGTCGTCGACGAGGCCGCGCTGCCTGAGGATTTCGAGGTCACGTCGCGGGGCGGCGGGGTCGTGATGGGCATCAGACACCGCAGTCTCCCCGCAGAAGGTGTGCAGTTTCACCCCGAATCCGTGCTGACGGACGACGGGCGTGCGATGCTGCGCACCTTCCTCGCAGACTGATTGATGCCTGACCCGATTCTCACCACGGCCATCGACGCCGTCGCCTCCGGCCAGGACCTCACCGCCGACCAGGCGACGGAGGTCCTGGACATCGTCATGCGCGGCGACGCGTCGGAGATCCAGATCAGCGCGTTCCTCATCGGGCTGCGCACGAAGGGCGAGACCGAGGAGGAGATCGAGGGTCTCGCGCGGAGCATGCGCGGCCTGGCGACCGCGGTGCGGACCTCGCGCGAGGACCTGGTCGACACGGCCGGGACCGGGGGCGGGCGTCAGACGTTCAACGTCTCGACCACCGCGGCGATCATCGCGGCGGGCGCCGGCTGCGCGGTGGCCAAGCACGGAAACCGCAGCGCGACGGGCCGGTCGGGCTCCGCCGACGTGCTCGAGGCGCTGGGCGTGCGCATCGACCTCGACGCCGACCACGTGGGGCGCTGCATCGACGAGATCGGCTTCGGCTTCATGTTCGCGCCGGCCCATCACGCGGCCATGCGGCACGTGGTGCCGGTGCGCAAGGAGCTCGCCGTCCGGACGATCTTCAACTTCCTCGGCCCGCTGACGAACCCGGCCGGCGCGCGGCGCCAGCTGATCGGCGTGAGCGACCCCGCGTTCGTCGATCGCATCGCACGTGCGTTGGCCCGCCTGGGTGTCGATCGGGCCCTCGTCGTATCCTCGGCCGACGAACTGGACGAGATGAGCGTCGCCGCACCCACCACCGTCGTCGAAGTTGACGGCACCGAGCTGCACCGGAGCACCGTCGTCCCCGAGGACTTCGGGCTGCTGCGCCATCCCGACCACGACGCGACCGCGGGTGGCGGGCCGGAGGAGAACGCCGCGATCGCCCGGGCGATCTTCGCGGGCGATGCCGCGCACGGACCGGGCACGCCCACGCACGACCTGGCGGCGCTCAACGCCGGCGCGGCCATCTATGCCGCGGGCGGCGCGCGCACGCTGCGCGATGGCGTCGAGCAGGCCGTGGCCGCCATCGCCGACGGCCGCGCGGCCGCGACCCTCGATCGCCTCGTGGCGACCACCCAGGAGCTGGCCCCGGTATGAGTTCCGTGCTCGATCGCATCGTCGAGACCACCCGCGAGGACGTCAAGCGCCGGCGCAAGCAGACCCCGGCCGCGGAGCTGGAGGCGATGCTCGCGTCGCGTGAGGACCGGCCGTTCAGCGAAGCCCTGTCGCGTCCGGGCGTGTCGCTCATCGCCGAGCACAAGCGCCGGTCGCCGTCGGCGGGCCCGATCCGCGAGGGCGGCGAGATCGACGCGATCGTCCAGGCCTACGAGGCCGGCGGCGCCGCGGCGCTGTCGATCCTCACCGAGGAGCGGAACTTCGGCGGCTCGCTGGCCGACCTGCGTTCCGCCCGCGCGGCGTGCGGCCTGCCGATCCTGCGCAAGGACTTCATCGTCGACCCGTACCAGGTGATCGAGTCGGCGGCCGCGGGCGCCGACGCGATCCTGCTGATCGTCGCCGCGCTGGAACCGAAGTGGCTGGAGCGGTTGTACACCGAGGCGCGCGCGGTGGACCTCGACATCCTCGTGGAGGTCCACGACGAGGAGGAGCTCGAGTGCGCGCTGGAGGTCGTCGACGCCGACGTCATCGGCATCAACAACCGCAACCTCGGCGACTTCACCGTGGACATCCAGCGGACCTTCGAGCTGCTCTCCGACATCCCGGCGGGGAAGACCGTCGTCGCGGAGTCGGGCTTCCACACGCGCCAGCAGATCGAGGAACTCGAGCGGGTCGGCATCGACGCGGTGCTCATCGGCGAGGCGCTGATGCGCAGCGAGGACCTCGAGGCCGCGACGCGCGTCCTCACCGGCACGGACGCCGACGAGCCTGAGTTGTAGCGGGAGCCGCCCTGCCATCATGCGCGACGTGCTCCGGTCTCCGTTCGTCGCCGCGCTCCTGGGCGGGCTCGTCGTCGCCGCCGCGCTGATCGGCTACGACCAGGTCCGCGACCCGGACACCCGCACGGTGGTCGAGCAGGCGCCGCTGCGGTCCGGCGCGCCCGCGAACACGTCGAGCACCGCGGACGGACAGTCGACCGCGGGCCTCACGCCCCGGCAGATCTACGAGCGCGACGCCCCGGGCGTCGTCCTCATCCGCGCGCAGGTGGTGCAGCGCAGCGACTCGCCGTTCGACCTGTTCGGGCCGCAGCAGCAGGACGAGTCGACCGGCACCGGGTTCGTCATCGACGACGACGGGACGATCCTCACGAACGCCCACGTGGTCGAGGGCGCGGTGCGCGTGTCGGTGCAGTTCGAGGACGACCGGCTCGTCGACGGCCGCGTGATCGGCAAGGACCTGTCGACGGACCTCGCGCTCGTGCGCGTCGAGCCGGACAAGGTCGAGCTCTCGCCGCTGCGGCTGGGGGTCAGCAAGGACGTGAAGGTCGGCGACCCGACGGTCGCGATCGGCAACCCGTTCGGCCTGGAGCGGACGCTCACCACGGGCGTGGTCAGCGCGCTGCAGCGCCAGATCAAGGGTCTCGACGACTTCACGATCGACAACGTCATCCAGACCGACGCGCCGATCAACCCGGGCAACTCGGGTGGGCCGCTCATCGACGCGGCGGGCCGGGTCATCGGCGTGAACTCCCAGATCCAGACCGCACAGGGCGGCACGGGCAGCGTGGGGATCGGGTTCGCGGTCCCGATCGACACGGCGAAGGAGGTCATCCCGCAGCTGAAGTCCAAGGGCCGCGTGGACCGCGCGTGGATCGGGCTGACGACCGTGACGGTGACCCCGTCGATCGCGAAGCTCGGGCTCGACGTCGAGCGCGGCGCGCTGATCCAGACCGTCGAACCGGGCAGCCCGGCCGAGCGCGCGCGGATGCGCGGCGGCGACGTGCAGGCGCAGGTCGGCCAGGATCCGGTGCTGCTCGGCGGCGACGTGATCGTCGACATCGGCGGCACGCCGGTGCGGTCGACCGAGGACGTGGCGACCGCGGTGAGCACGCGCAAGCCGGGGGAGAACGTGTCCGTGACGGTCGTGCGGGACGGCCTGCGGGTGAAGGTGCGCGTGAAGCTCAGCCAGCGCCCGAGCGTCGTGACGCAGGGCTAGCGCGGCCGGCGCCCCCCAGGCCGCCGAACGTCAGATCGACGTCGCTATAGCAACGTGGATCTGCCGCTCACCGCGAGTGGGGGGCGAGTTTCGCTGGCTGCCGGCTAGAAGTGCATGGACTTCGATGCGGTGCTGGCTCGACAGGACGGGGTGTTCTCGGTGTGGCAGCTGCGCCACGCCGGGTGGAGCGCGGCGAAGGCGCGGCACGCCGTGCGTGGTCTGCGCGAGATTCACCACGGGGTGCGGGTCACCGGCCACGCGCCGCTGACCGAGCGCCAGCGCTGCTGGGCTGCGGTGCTCACCGAGCCCGGGACGCTGCTCAGCCACGCGAGCCTCGCCCGGCTCCTGCGCTTCGACGACTGGCGCGCCGACCACGAGACGGTCACGCGGCGCGGGGACGGGGGGATCCAGCGGCACCCTGGTCTCGTCGTCTACCGGTCGGCCCGCCTGACGGCCGTCGAGGTGCGCGACGTCGACGGCCTGCCGTGCGTGAGCCCGGGGCGTGCGCTGCTGGACCTCATGCCGCAGCGGCCCGAGCTCAACGCGGCCCGGCTGGTGCGCAGCGCCCTGCGCGAAGGCGTCGTCAACGCGACGGACCTTCGGGTGATGCTGGCGCTGCACCCCGGCAGGCGCGGGGTCGCGCGGCTGCGGCGGTTCACGCGTGAGTACGCCCACCTGCCCATCCACCGCACGAAGAGCGACGCCGAGGCACTGGGCCTGGCGGTGCTCGACGGCTCAGGGATCGAGATTCCACAGGTGAACATCAAAGTCGCCGGCGAGGAGGCGGACTATGTGTGGCGTGCGGCGCGGTGGATCGTCGAACTCGACAGCCGGCGGTGGCATCACCCCGTCGAGGACGCTCGCAAGACGGCGGTGTGGGAACGCGCGGGGTGGACGGTGCGGCGGATCCCCACCAACGATGTCTACCGCCACCCGCACCGACTGCTCGCCGCCGTCCCGCCGCATTTGCGCTGAGCGGCAGATCCACGTCGCTATAGCGACGGCGATCTGCCGTTCGGCGCCGCTCGGGCTACAGCAGCGTGCCGAGCGTGAGCGGCACCACTGCGCCCGCGCCCGCCTTGCGCAGCTGCCCGCCCACCATCGCCAGCGTCCAGCCCGAGAGGCGGCGGTCGTCCAGCAGGACGCCCACCCCCGCCGGGGGCGCGGCCGCCACCCGGAACGCTCCGCGGACGTTCGCGGCCTGCTGCACCGCGTTGGCCATCTCGCGCTGCTGCGGGCGCGGCTCGGTGCGCTCCAGCAGGTCGACGTGGGGGATGCCCAGCTCGCGCGCGATCGTGTCGGCGACCGGGTGCAGCAGCGCGCCGAGCGACGCCGACGGCACCGTCGTGATCCAGTCCACCCGGACGCCGGACCCGCGCAGCACGTCGGCCAGCGCGATCGCGATCTCGTCGTCGATGCGCCCGGCCCGCAGCCCGCGTTCGATCGCCGGCCACCATCCGCCGTCGCCCACCCGGGCCAGTGCCCAGCCGGGCTCCGTGCGCACATCGTCGGGGATCTTCTTCATCGCGCCCGTGGCGTCCGGGGCCATCTTGCGGACCTCCAGCGCGATCGGGTTCGCGCGCAGGTGACGCTGCGCGAGCTCGACCAGCGCGGGGTCCGGCGGATCGGCGAACTTCGGCGCGGTGCAGACCGAGCACCGGCCGCAGTCACGCGGGTCGACGTCGTCGAGCTCCTCCTGCAGGACGCGCATGAGGCAGCGGCCGTTGGTCCCGTACTGCGCCATCGCGGCCTGCTCGGCTCGGCGCAGCTCGGTGACCGCGGCGTAGCGCTCACCGTCGTACTCCCAGTCGCTGCCCGGGAGCAGCCGCCAGCGCGTGCCGTCCCGGGTGACGGCGCCCTCGACGTCGAGGATCTTCAGCATCGCGTCGATCCGCGAGGAGCCCAGGTTCACGGCGCTCATGAGCTCGCGGGTCGTGCGGTCGCCGGTCGCGAGCTCGGCGAGGACCGCGTCCACCCGCTCGCGCGACGGGAACGCCTGGCTGATGAAGAAGTCCTGGATTCGTTTGTCCTCGCCGCCGCGCAGCAGCACCACGTCGGCGTGCTCGACGCCGCGGCCCGCACGGCCGACCTGCTGGTAGTAGGAGACGACCGAACCGGGTGCCTGGTAGTGCACGACGAAGGTCAGGTCCGCCTTGTCGTAGCCCATGCCCAGCGCGCTGGTGGCGACGACCGCCTTCAGCTCGTTGCGGAGCAGCCGCTCCTCGGTCGCGACGCGCAGCTCGGTGTCCTGCTCGCCGCTGTACGCCGCGGCGGCGATCCCGTGCGCGGTGAGGAACGACGCGACCTGGTCGGCATCGCGCTTGGTCAGCGTGTAGACGATGCCGGCGCCCGGCAGCTGCGGGAGGTGCTCGACCAGCCAGGCCAGCCGCTCAGCGGGGCGGGGGAGCTCGAGGGCCTCCAGGCGCAGGCTCGTGCGGGCGAGCGGGCCGCGGTACGTGCGCAGGCGGGTGTCGTCGCCGCGGGCCATCTGCTCGGTGACGTCGCGCACGACGCGGTCGTTCGCCGTCGCGGTCGTGGCGAGGACGGCGACGTCGGCGCCGATCGCGTCGAGCATGTCCTTCACGCGCCGGTAGTCCGGGCGGAAGTCGTGGCCCCAGTCAGAGATGCAGTGCGCCTCGTCGATCACCAGCAGGCCGACCGACGACGCGAACAGCGGCAGCATGTCGTCGCGGAAGCGCGGGTTGTTCAGCCGCTCGGGGCTGATGAGCAGCAGATCGATCTCGTCGGCGGCCAGGCCGGCGCGGATCTCGTCCCACTCGTCGCGGTTCGTGCTGTTGATGGTGTGGGCGCGCAGGCCGAGCGCCTGGGCGGCGGCGATCTGGTTGCGCATGAGCGCCAGGAGCGGGCTGACGATGAGCGTCGGGCCGGCGCGACGCTCGCGCAGCAGGGCGGTCGCGACGAAGTAGACGGCGGACTTGCCCCAGCCGGTCCGCTGGACGCACAGGACGCGAGCGCGGTCCTCGACGAGGTCGGTGATGGCTTCGAGCTGGTCCTCGCGGAAGTCGGCGTCGGGGTTGCCGGTGAGGGTTCGAAGCCTGGCGAGCGCCTCGGTGGCGAACGCTTCGTCGGTGGCGGTGAGGGTCACGCCGCCCATCCTCGCAGCCCCCCTACGATGGACAGCGATGACTGAGGTCGTTCGGGTCAAACACTGCGGGATCACGTCACTCGCCGACGCAGAGCTGTGCGCGGAGGCCGGGGCGTGGGCGCTGGGCATGGTCTTCTTCAAGCACTCCAAGCGCCGCGTGCGCATGGGCGACGCCGTCGAGATCGGCGCCGCGATGAAGCGCCGCGTCGAGCTGGCGGGGGTGTTCGTCAACGCCGTCCTCGACGACGTCGTCATGACGGCCGACCAGGTCGGGCTGACGCTCATCCAGCTGCACGGCGACGAAGGGCCCGCGTACGCCGACGAGGTCGCCCGCCGCACGGGCGCGCGCATCATCAAGGCCGCGCGGGTCGCGGGCGAGGGCGACGTCCGCGCACTTGGCTCCTTCCAGCGCGTCGACTACCACCTGCTCGACGCCCACGTGCCCGGCGAGCCGGGCGGCACGGGGCAGACCTTCGAGTGGCGCCTCGCGCTCCAGCATCGCGGCGGGGTGCCGCTCATCCTCTCCGGCGGGCTGACGCCATCGAACGTCGCCGAGTCGATCGAGACCGTCCGGCCCTTCGCCGTCGACGTCGCGAGCGGCACCGAGGCGTCGCCCGGCGTCAAGGACGTGGCGAAGGTCACGGCGTTCATGGAGGCCGTCGCGAGCACCCACGTTCCCGAGGAGGCCACGCCATGAGCACGTCCGAGGCAGCGGTCGAGCACCGCTACGGCCCGTACGGCGGGCAGTACGTCCCCGAGACCCTCATGCCCGCGCTGGGCGAGCTGGAGACTGCGTGGGTCGCCGCGCGCACCGATCCCGGGTACCGCGAGGAGCTGACGGTCCTGCTGCGCGACTACGTCGGCCGCCCGTCGCCGTTGTACCTCGCCGAGCGCCTGAGCGAGGTCGCCGGGCGTGAGGTGTGGCTCAAGCGCGAGGACCTCAACCACACGGGGTCGCACAAGATCAACAACGCGCTGGGCCAGGCGCTGCTCGCCAAGCGGATGGGCAAGCAGCGGATCATCGCCGAGACCGGCGCAGGCCAGCACGGCGTGGCGAGCGCGACGGCGTGCGCGCTGCTCGACCTCGAGTGCATCGTCTACATGGGCGCCGAGGACATCCGCCGCCAGAAGCCCAACGTGCAGCGCATGGAGCTGCTCGGGGCGACCGTCGTGAGCGTCGAGGCGGGCGCGAAGACCCTCGCCGAGGCCGTGAGCGCCGCGATCCGCGACTGGGTGACGAACGTCGCGACGACGCACTACATCATCGGCTCGGCGGTCGGCCCGGCGCCGTATCCCGCGATCGTGCGCGAGATGCAGCGGGTCATCGGCGACGAGGCGCGCGCGCAGATCCTCGAACGCCGCGGCCGCCTGCCCGACCGCGTGCTCGCCTGCGTCGGCGGCGGGTCGAACGCCATCGGGACGTTCGCCGGCTTCTACGGCGACCCGTCCGTGAAGCTCGTCGGCATCGAGGCGGCCGGGGACGGGATCGACACTGAGCGCCACGGCGCGCCGCTCACCGTCGGCGGCAAGCCCGGCGTGCTGCACGGGGCGCTCTCGGCGATCATGCAGTCGCCCGACGGCCAGATCCTCGAAGCGCACTCCGTCAGCGCCGGCCTGGACTACCCGGGCTCCGGACCCGAGCACGCGTGGCTGCGCGACGAGGGCCGCGCGACGTACATCGCGGTGGGGGACACCGACGCGCTCGCCGCGTTCCGCGAGGTCTCCCGGCTCGAGGGGATCATCCCCGCGCTGGAGACCGCGCACGCGTTCCACCACATCCTGCACGGCGACGGCGGCGGGTCCGAGCTGGACCTCCTGTGCCTGTCCGGCCGCGGCGACAAGGACCTCGCGGAGGTGCTCGCCCGTGGCTAGCACCGACGCCACCACCACGAACACCGGGGCCGAGCGGATCGCCGCCGCGTTCGCGAACAAGGCCGGCCGCGCCGCGCTCATGCCGTACCTCATGGGCGGGTTCCCGGACCTGGAGACGTCCCGCGCGATCGGGCTGGCGTACGCCGACGGCGGCGCGGACCTCGTCGAGCTCGGTGTTCCGTACTCCGATCCGCTGGCCGACGGACCGGTCGTCCACGACGCGGGCACGAAGGCGCTCGCCGCCGGGACGACGACCGAGGACGTGCTCGACGTCTGCCGGACCCTGTCCGAGCGGCTTCCCGTCGTGATCATGCTGTACTCGAACCTCGTGCTCGCCCGCGGGGTGGAGGCGTTCGTCGCCGCAGCGGCGCAGGCGGGGGCGAGCGGGCTCATCGTGCCGGACCTGCCGCTCGAGGAGGCCGACGAGATCCTCGCCGCGTGTGACGCCGCGGGCCTGGCGCTCGTGCCGCTCGCCGCGCCGACCACGCCGGACGAGCGCCTGCGCGCGATCGGCAGTCGCGCGCGCGGGTTCCTCTACACGGTGTCCGTGGCGGGCACGACGGGGGAGAGGACAGGCACGAAGGAGAGCTTCGCCCCGATCCTCGACCGCGCCCGCGCCGCGACGCACGTCCCGGTGGCCCTCGGCTTCGGCATCGCGACCCCGGAGGCAGCGGCTGCGGCGGCCGACGCGGGCGCCGACGGCGTCATCGTCGGGTCCCGTCTGGTGCGAGAGGCCGCGGAGGCCGATGACCCGGCGACAGCTGTCCGGGCGGTCGTCGCGGACCTCGCGGCGGCGCTGCGGACGTGACGGCGATCCGCGTACGCGATCACTAAGATCTACCGCCTCATGGGACTCATCGTCGCTACCACGTTCGCCCTCGCGCTCTGGCTCGTCCTCTGGTCGATTGATGTCAAGGCCATCGACGCCTTCATCCTCGCGATCACGATCATCATCACCGCTGCCGGTGTCCGGATGGCGCTCGCCTACCGGCCCGACCGCGACGCGATCGACCGCTGAGTCCGCCCGGCCTGAGCGGCCGGGCGCCAGAAACTCAGCGAACTCTCAGGAACCTCTCGGGCAGCACAGACGCGCACCGTCGATGGTGCGCCCATGCCCCGGGACAGCAGCGAACACGTCGCAAAGAACCTGCCGGTAGCTCCTGACACCAGGAGCCCGGCCGCGTCTCAGTCGGCAGTTCGTTTCGTTCTGTCCCCCACATGAGGAGTGAGATGTCCATCAAGACGAAGGCCGGCGCGACCGCGCTGGCCGCCACCCTGGCGCTGGGTCTGCCGGGCGCCGCGTACGCCGGACCGGGCGGCGGCGGTGGTCCGCGCGGCGGCGACCGTGACGCTCCGTCGCGCGTCACGACCAAGCTGCGTGCCGCCGAGCGTTCCCTCGACCGGGCGCAGGAGCGCGCGGAGGATGGCGAGTCGGCCGGTGCCGCCACGGCGCTCTCGTCGGTGCGCAAGAACCTCGCGTCGGCGCTGAAGTCGGCGCAGCGGCGCATCACCGCCACAGGCGGGCGCTCCGGCGTCGCATCGGCGGGCGCGGTCAGCAAGACCGACCATCGCGTCGTCTCGGGCACCGCCGCGATGTTCGACGGCGCCGACGCCACCGTCGGCGAGGCCACGGCGCTGACGCTCGACGCCGCGCTGGACAACCGCGACGCCGTCATCGCCGCGATCGCCGCCCTGGATGCGGAGACCAAGGAGGACTACGAGCGGGTCCTGAGCCGCATCGTCGACGCCACGGACGACGAGATCGAGGAGATCACCGAGGCGCTCGAGGACGACACGCTGACCGCCGAGGCGCGGGCTGCCCTCCAGGCGGCGCTGACGCAGCTGGCCGCCACGAAGTCCGCCGCTGAGGGTCAGATCTCCACGGCGTCGTCGGACGACACCGGCTACGGCAACGAGGACGCCGACTACGGCTCGGGTTCCGGGTCCCGTGAGGACTGCCCGCCGCGAGGCTCGCGCGGCGGCAACGGTTCGGGCTACGAGGACCAGGACACGACCGGGAGCTACCCCGAGGCGTAGCCACGACCACGTCGGCCGGCGGCGGGATGCCCACCCCGTCGCCGGCCGGCGAGCGCTCACCCGCCATCCATCCCATGCGCGCCACCCCGCTGCTCCGCCTCTGCTCCGACGAGACGCTCGCCCGCCGCGCCACCGGCGGTGACGACGACGCGTTCGCGCAGCTGTACGACCGCTACCGCGTACGCCTCGAGGCGTACTGCCGGGGCATCCTGCGCCACGACGAGGACGCCCGCGACGCCGCTCAGAACGCCCTGGCCGCCGCGTTTCTCGCGCTGCGCCGCGGCACCTGCCCTGAGACCTTCCGCCCGTGGCTGTTCCGCATCGCCCACAACGAGGCGATCTCGGTGCTCCGCCGCCGCCGGGTCAGCGACGAGCTGCCCGACACGCTGCCCGGCTCGTCAAGCGGACCCGCCGACGCCCTCGAGCTGCGCGAGGAGCTCACCGCGGTCCTCGCCGCCGTGCGCGAACTCGCGCCCGGAGCCCGCAGCGCACTGCTGCTGCGCGAGCTCGCCGGGCTCGACTACCCCGAGGTCGCGCAGGTGCTGGGCACGACGGCCGGGGGCGCGCGGCAGGCGGTCTTCGAGGCGCGCGTCGCGCTGCAGGACGACCGGCGCGGCCGCGGCACCGACTGCGACGTGATCCGGCGAGAGCTGTCCGTCCACGACGGCCGCCGCCGTCAGGCCCGTCACATCCGCGGGCACCTGCGCGGCTGCGGCTCCTGCCGGGACTGGTCGCGCGCGCAGCGTCAGCGCCGCCAGCGCTTGGCGCTCGGCGGGATGTCGATCCCGTTCACGGGCTGGCTCGCGGGCGCCGTGGGCAGCGTGGCGAGCGCGGGCACCGGCGCCACCCTGTCGACCGGCCTTGCCGTCAACTCGCAGACCCTGGCGACGCTGGCGATCGTGGTCGTCGGCACCGCGCCGGTGGTCGTCGACCGCGGAGACCCGGCACCCGCGCAGGAGACGACCGCGCAGGCCGCCGGTCCGACGCCGCTGCAGACGTCTGCGGGCCCCGCCCGCATGACCACCACCGCCGGACCGCCGGCGCACGCGTCTCCGGTCGTGGCCGCACGCGCCACGACGGAGAAGCCCGCGACCGCTGTGGATGGCGGCGGCGCGGAGCGCTCGCGGTCCGGATCGGTGGAGCAGGCCGGGACCCGCGGGCCGGAGGGTGACCGGCCCGCGGGCGCCCGGTACGCGTCGGCCGACCACGACGAGGACGACTGGTGGGACCGGTCACGCCACCGCCGCGACCGGGGTGGCTGGGACGACGGCGAACGCCGCGACGGCGGGTACGACGATGGCGGCGACGACGTCCACGAGACCGCGCGGCCCCCACGGCGTGACCGACGGCCTGCCCCCGTGGCACCCGAGGTGTCGCCCGAGGCTGAGCCCGAGCCGGCACCCGCGAGCGCGCCGCCTGCGACCACGACGACCACGCCCGCGCCGGCGCCCGCCGAGGACCCTGTTGCCACGACCCCCGAAGCGCCGGCGGAGCTGGCCCCGAGCGAGCCCGGGGCGCCGGCCGAGCCGGTCGTGGCACCACCGCCGGCGGAGAACACGTGACCCGGATCGTCCTCGCCGTTGTCCTCGCGGCGGCGGGGCTCGCGGCGTTCGCGCTCAGGACGACGACGGCGCAGGCGGCGCCCGTCGTCGGCATCTCCGACCAGCGCGCCGACTCCTGGTCCCAGCCGGGCCTGCGGGCACTCGGTCTGCGCCACGCCCGCCTCGTCGTCCCCTGGAACGCCGCGACGTCCGAACCGGGGGTCGTCCAGGCGTGGCTCGACGCGGTCGCCGCCGCCGGCAAGGAGCCGCACATCGCCTTCCAGCACCTGCGGACCGACCGCTGCCCGTCGCGCCCGTGCATCACGCCGACGCGGGTGCAGTACCGCGCCGCGGTCCAGGCGTTCATCGCGCGCTTCCCGCAGGTCCGCACCTACACGACGTGGAACGAGGCGAACCACCGCGTTCAGCCCGTCGCGTCGAACCCCGAGGCCGTCGCGGGCTACTACGAGGAGCTCGTGGCGGCGTGCGCGGGCTGCACGGTCGTGAGCGGTGACGTGCTGGACTCTGGCGCGTTCGTGTCCTGGCTGCGCCGGTTCCAGCGGGCCACCACGCTGGCGCCCGAGCTCTGGGGGCTGCACAACTACGGCGATGTCACCTACGGCGGAACGGACGGGACCGACGACATGCTCGCCACGGTCCCCGGCCAGGTGTGGCTGGAGGAGACCGGTGGGATCGTGACGCTGCGCGACAGCGCGGGCCGCACGACGCTGCGCTCCGACGAGGCACGCGCGTCCGCCGCGATCTCCCGGGCGTTCGCGATCGTCCGGGCGCGCCCGCGGATCACCCGCATGTACGTCTACCACTGGCGCGCGTGGCCGTTCGATCGTTTCGACGCCGGCCTCGTGCGTCCCGACGGCACGGCGCGGCCGAGCTACGGCACGCTGCTCCAGGAGCTGCGCGGCGGGGCGGCTGCGACCCCGGCGGCGGTGCCGAAGCTGCGGTGGCGACCGGCGTGGTCGAAGCGCAAGCCCGACCAGCTGCTGCTCCGGGCGACGTGCCGCAAGACGTTCTCGTCGTGCGCGGGGCGCGTGCGAGTCGCGCTGCGCACAAAACGGACGGCGCGCAGCGGCTGGGCGGTCACGACGCTCGCCACGCGCTCGTACCGGACCACCTCGACGACGCGGACCGTGCTGCTGCGGGTGACGGTTTCGAAGAAGCTCCGCACGCGGGCTCGCAGCGCGCTGCGGCGCCGCCTGGCGTTCACGGTCACGCCGACCCGGCCGGACCGGACCGTGCAGCGCAGCACCGTCGCGGTCGGTCGCCCGTCGACCCGCTAACCGAAGAAGACCTTCGCCTCCTCGAGGATCTCGAAGTCGATCGGCTTGACCCCGTCGACATCGGTGAGCGGGATGCTCGTGATCTTGTTGTCCACGAGCGCCGCCATCCGGCCGAACTCCCCGGCCATCACCATGTCCGCCGCCTTGATGCCGTACCTGGTCGCCAGGACGCGGTCGGTGGCCGTCGGGGTCCCGCCGCGCTGGACGTGGCCTAGCACGGTGATGCGGGTCTCGAAGCCGGTGCGCTTCTCCAACTCCTGGCCGAGGATCGCGCCGATGCCGCCGAGCCGGACGTAGCCGTACTCGTCGGTCTCGTCGGAGGCGAGGATCTGCTCGGCCTCCTGGCCCTCGAACGCCAGCTTCGCCCCCTCGGCGACGACGATGATCGAGAAGTTCTTGCCCTTGTTGTGCCGTCGCTCGATGGTGGCGACGAGCTCCTCGACCGTGGTGTCGATCTCGGGGACGAGGATGCCGTCGGCGCCGCCCGCGATCCCGGCGTAGAGGGCGATCCAGCCGCTGTTGCGGCCCATGACCTCGACGATCATCACGCGGTCGTGGGACTGCGCGGTGGTGTGCAGGCGGTCGATGGCGTCGGTCGCGACCTGGACGGCGGTGTCGAAGCCGAAGGTGTAGTCGGTCCCGACGACGTCGTTGTCGATGGTTTTCGGGACGCCCACGACGGGCAGACCCAGCTGCTCGTGCAGCCGCGCCGTGATCCACTGGGTGTGCTCGCCGCCGATGCCGATGATGGCGTCGAGGGGATGGCTCTGCTGCGCGGCGAGCACCCGCTCGACGCCCTCCGGCTCCATGAACGGGTCGAAGGACGACGTCGAGACGATCGTGCCGCCGAGGTGCAGGATCCCCGACACCGCGCGGTCGTCGAGCTCGATCCGCAGGTCGGGTTCGGCCAGGCCGCGGTATCCACGGAGCAGGCCGACGGGCTGATGGCCCTCGCTCATGAGCCGCCGTGCGGCGGCCCGGATGACGGCATTGAGGCCAGGGCAGTCGCCCCCGGCGGTGAGGATTCCGACGCGCATGGAGCGGTTCTACCACCTGCCTGGCGCCCGCAGGCTGGACCGACGGTCGGAACGCGCGACCGCCCGGTGCGACGGTTCGCTGTTGCGGACCTTCCGAAGGCAGGTCTATTGTCGAGATGCATCAAGCGATCCCTGAGGAGGGGCGAGTTGCGATCACGTACATGGGCAGCCACAGGCTGTCTCGTAGCCGCGTTGTCATTGGGCATCGCCGCATGCGGCGATGACGATGAGGACAGCGGCGGTTCGACGTCCTCGTCCGGGGAAGCCTCCGGCGGGGAACTGACCATCTATTCGAGCCTGCCGCTGCAGGGCGCGTCGCGCCCGCAGACGACCGCCATGGTCAACGGCATCAAGCTCGCGCTGCAGCAGGCCGACAACAAGGCCGGCAACTTCACCATCAAGTACGAGTCGCTCGACGACTCGACGGCACAGGCCGGCAACTGGACGCCGGAGGCCACGAGCCAGAACGCTCGCAAGGCCTGCCAGAACGACAAGGCGGCCGTGTACATCGGCGAGTTCAACTCCGGAGCGACGGCCGTTTCGCTGCCGATCCTGAACGAATGCGCCATGCCGCAGATCTCTCCCGCCAATACGGCGGTCGGTCTGACGACCGACGAGCCGGGCGCGGACAAGGGCGAGCCGGACAAGTACTACCCGACCGGCAAGCGCACGTACACGCGCATCGTCCCCATCGACACGATCCAGGGCGCGGCTCTGGCGACGACGATGAAGGAGGACGGCTGCACGAAGGTCGCCATGACCAACGACAAGGAGGTCTACGGCGCAGGTCTGAGCCGGAACATCCAGCTGTCGGCCGAGGCGCAGGGTCTGAACATCCTCTTCAACGAGGGCATCGACCCGAAGGCGCCGAACTATCGCTCGCTCGCTTCCCGCGCGCAGGGCGACGGTGCCGACTGCTTCGTCTACGCCGGCATCACCGCCAACAACGCGGTCCAGCTGTACAAGGACTTCGCGGCGGCGATCGACGGCGTGAAGATGTACGGCGGCGACGGTGTGGCCGAGTCCGGCTTCGCCGACCCCGCGGAAGGCGGCATCCCCGAGTCCGTGGGCGCGAACGTGAAGCTCACGGTCGCGACGCTGTCCCCCGACGACTACCCGCCGCAAGGCCAGGAGTTCTTCGGGGACTTCGAGGAGACGTACAACGAGCCGAACCCCGATCCGTACGCGATCTACGGGTACGAGGCCATGAACCTCGCACTCGACGCGATCGCCCGGTCGGAGGACGGTTCGAAGGAGAAGGTCCTCGAAGCGCTGTTCGCCACCAAGGATCGCGAGAGCGTCCTCGGCACGTACTCGATCGACGAGAACGGCGACACCACGCTCACGGATTACGGCCTGTACTCCGTGGACGGCGGCGAGCTGAAGTTCGACAAGACGATCAAGGCAGAGACCGGCGGCTGAGTCGCCGATGATCGCGTCGCCCGGGGCAGCGGATGCCCCGGGCGGCGCGGTCGCCGCAACCGCCAGACATCACGGACATGGAAGCCGCCAGCCTCCCAGCAGCCAAGCCGAAGGCCCTCCGGGTCGTTCAGGACTGGCTGAGCAAGTACGGACTCATCGTCGTGCTGCTCGCGATGCCCGTCTACTACGGCATCCAGGACCTCTCCGACGAGGGCGATCTCTCGCGCCTCGGCGGCAACATCGTCGACGGTCTCTCGAACGGCTCGATCTGGGCCCTCGTCGCCATCGGCTACACGCTCGTCTACGGCATCATCGAGCTCATCAACTTCGCCCACGGCGACGTCTTCATGATCGGGTCGTTCACCGCCGCGGGCTTCTTCGGGACGATCGGCCTGACCGCCGGCATGGGGATTCCCGGCCTGGCACTCGGACTGTTCCTGACGCTCCTGGTGTGCATGCTCACCACCGGGGCGCTGAACGTCATGATCGAACGGGTGGCCTATCGCCCGTTGCGCGGAGCGCCCGTGCTGGCGCCGCTCATCACGGCGGTCGGCTTCAGCTTCATCCTGCAGAACGTCGGCCTGCTCTGGCGCGGCGGCTCACAGGAGGGCATCGGCGACCTGATCAACTCGCAGAACACGCTCTTCACGATCACGGGCGTCGAGATCACGAATGGCGACCTGCTCGCCATGGGCACCACGATCCCACTCGTGATCCTCATGGTCATGTTCATCACCCGCAGCCGGCTCGGCAAGGCGATGCGCGCCACCGCGCAGGACCCCGAGGCCGCGCGGCTCATGGGCATCAACGTGGACACCACGATCTCCCTGACGTTCCTGCTCGGCGGCATGCTGGCGGGCGCCGCGGGCCTGATCTACGCGCTGTACCAGACGACCATCTGGTACGCCCAGGGCTTCACCGCGGGGCTCATCGCCTTCACCGCGGCCGTCATGGGCGGCATCGGCAACATCAAGGGCGCCGTGCTCGGCGGCCTGATCATCGGGATCATCCAGCAGATCGCCGACAACCGGATCGGCACGGAGTGGACGCCGGCGATCGTCTTCGCCTACCTCGTGCTCATCATGGTCTTCAAGCCGTCCGGCCTGCTCGGTGAGCAGACGAGGGAGGCCGGATGACCGCCGCCATGGGCAACCGCAACGTGAAGATCGCGATCTTCCTGGTCGGCCTCTTCATCGTCGCGATCCTGCCGCTCTTCTTCAACGAGTCGAGCGGCTTCATCGACGACTGCACCCTCGCGCTGGCGTACATCGTCATGGCACTGGGGCTGAACATCATCGTCGGCTTCGCCGGCCTGCTCGACCTCGGCTACGTCGCGTTCTTCGCGATCGGCGCGTACACCATGGGCTGGTTCGCCTCCGGGTTCTACGCCGAGGCGGACATCCACGTGTTCGTCGGGGAGTTCGCCTCGAGCATCCCCGGCATCCACGTGAACTTCCTCATCGTGCTCATCATTGCGGCGGCGTTCACGACCCTCGCGGGCATCGTCATCGGCCTGCCGACGCTGCGGCTGCGCGGCGACTACATCGCGATCGTGACGCTGGCGTTCGGCGAGATCATCCACCGCATCGCGATCAACGGCGACGAGGTCCAGATCGCCGAGGGATTCCCGCTGACCAACGGCCGGCAGGGCATCACGCCGGTCGACAAGATCGACCTGCCGTTCATCGAGCCGTTCACGTCGCTGAACCTCAGGCCCTGGTACTGGGTCGCGCTCGCGCTCGCGCTGTTCGTGCTGTTCGTGAACTTCCGGCTGCGCGACAGCCGCCTGGGCCGCGCCTGGATCGCGCTGCGCGAGGACGAGGTCGCGGCGATCTCCATGGGGATCCCCGCGGTGAAGACGAAGCTGCTGGCTTACGGGACGGGGGCGGCGTTCGGCGGCATGAGCGGCGCATTCCTCGCCAGCTACCTGAACACCGTCAACGCCGACCAGTTCGCGTTCAGCTTCTCGATCTTCGTGCTCGCCATGGTGATCCTCGGCGGGCTCGGCTCGATCTGGGGGGTGGTGCTCGGCGCGGTCGCGCTCACGTTCATCAACTACCGCCTCATCCCCGACGTCCTCAACGACGTGCCGAACAAGGTCGGGCTGGACTTCGACCTCTCCGAGCTGTCGTTCGGCATCTTCGGGTTCCTGCTGGTGATCATGATGGTGCTCAGACCCGAAGGCCTGATCCCGGAGAGACGGCGGCAGATGGAGCTCGAGCAGGGCATCGGCACGGGCGACACCGAACTGGATCTGGTGGAACCGTGACCGACGCCAGCCCCGATCTCATCCTGGACGCCCGCGACGTGAGCAAGGTCTTCGGCGGTCTCACCGCCGTGGGCGGCGTGAACTTCGGCATCCCGCGCGGCGGCATCGTGTCGCTCATCGGCCCCAACGGCGCCGGCAAGACCACGTTCTTCAACATGCTCACCGGCCTCTACAAGCCCACGACCGGCCGGATCGTGTTCGACGAGAAGGCGATCACCGGCGGCCGGCCGGACAAGATCATGGCGCTGGGCATTGCCCGGACGTTCCAGAACATCCGGCTGTTCGGCACGATGAGCGCGCGCGAGAACGTCATGGTCGGCGAGCACGCGCGCATGCGGGCCGGGCTGTTCGGCTCGATCCTGCGGACGCCGCGCGTCCGGCGCGAGGAACGCCATGTCAGCGACAAGGCTGCGGAGGAGCTCGCGTACGTCGGGCTGCCGCCGAACACGTTCGACCAGCTGGCGATCAACCTGTCCTACGGCGACCAGCGCCGGGTTGAGATCGCCCGCGCGCTGGCCTCGGACCCCAAGCTCCTGCTGCTCGACGAGCCGACGGCGGGCATGAACCCGCAGGAGTCCGACGAGCTCACGGCGCTCATGCACCGCCTGCGCGACGAGCGCGGGCTGACGATCCTGCTCATCGAGCACGACATGAAGGTCGTCATGGGTGTCAGCGAGTACATCACCGTGCTCGACCACGGCGAGAAGATCGCCGAGGGCCTGCCTGAACAGGTGCGCAACGACGACCGCGTCATCGAGGCGTACCTCGGCAAGGGGGCGGTGCACGAATGAGCATGCTCGTGCTGGACGACGTCCAGACCTACTACGGCAACATCCAGGCGCTCAAGGGCGTGTCGCTGACCGTCGAGGAAGGCGAGTGCGTCACGCTCATCGGCTCCAACGGCGCCGGGAAGTCCACGACGCTGCGCTCGATCAGCGGGCTCAGCCCGCCGCGGAAGGGTTCGATCCTGTTCGAAGGGCAGGAGATCGCGCGCATGCCGCCGCAGGACATCGTGTCGCTCGGGATCTCGCAGTCGCCCGAGGGGCGGCGGTGCTTCCCGCGCATGACGGTCGCGGAGAACCTCGACATGGGCGCGTACCTGCGTCGCGACGGCGAGATCGCGCGGGACCGCGACCGCGTCTACGAGCTGTTCCCCCGGCTGGAGGAACGGTCCAAGCAGAAGGCGGGCACGATGAGCGGCGGCGAGCAGCAGATGCTCGCGATCGGCCGGGCGCTCATGGCCAAGCCGAAGCTGCTGCTGCTCGACGAGCCGAGCATGGGGATCGCGCCGATCCTCGTCGAGCGCATCTACGAGACGATCGCCGAGATCAACCGGCAGGGCACCACCATCCTGCTCGTCGAGCAGAACGCCAACTTCGCGCTCGGGGTCTCCCAGCGCGCGTACGTGCTGGAGACGGGCAAGGTGGCACTGAGTGACGAGTCGGCCAAGCTGAGGGAGAACCCCGACGTGCAGAAGGCGTACCTGGGCGCATGACCATCGTGCTCGCCGAGATCGGGGTGCAGGCCCTTTACCTCCTGTTCGCGTGGCTCGCGTCGTCGATCGCCTGCGGCTGGCTGGCCTCGCAGGCCGGATATCAGGAGAAGTCGGGCCTGGCCACCGGCATGCTGCTCTTCGTCTTCGGGATCATCGTGTGGATCGTCATCTATTTGGCGTTCCCCAAGGAGGGCTCGAAGCGGGCGGCGTCATCGGGCGGATCGACCTAGGAACACCGGGCCCAGCGGGCCGGTGTACTAGGGTCGCGGGTTCGATGTCTCGGGTTGTCGCCGTCCTTCTCGCCCTGCTCGCGATGCTCGTCGCCGGCTGCGGGTCGTCCGACGACGATCCGCCGCGCCCCGACGACGGGGTCGTCGGCAGCCGCACGCTGACGGTCTACGCCAGCGTGCCGCTCCAGGGCGAGATGCGCCAGGAGTCCAAGGACGCCGTCAACGCGATGAAGCTGGCGCTCTCGGACGCCGGGGGCCGCGTGGGGGCGTTCACGATCAACCTCGCCGTGCTCGACGACGCCAGCGCCGAGGCGGGGGGCTGGGACCGCGATCGCACGCTCGACAACGCCACGACCGCGGCGCGCGACCGCAACGCCATCGCGGTGATCGGCGAATGGGACTCCGACGCGTCGGCGCTGTCGATCCCGATCCTCAACGAGGCCGAGATGCTCCAGGTGAGCCCGGCCAGCACGTACGTGGGGCTGACCCGCCGCGGCGGCGTGTCCAAGGGCGAGCCCGAGAAGTACTACCCGTCGGGACGCCGCACGTTCGCCCGCGTCGTCCCGCCGGACGACCTGCAGGGCCGCGTGCTCGTCGAGCAGCTGCGTGAGCGCGGCGCCCGGACGGTGTTCCTGGCGCACGACCGGTCGCTGTACGGCAAGGGGCTGGTCGCCCAGGTGCGCAAGGCCGCGGAGGCCGCCCGCATCGAGGTCGTCGGCGACGAGGCACTCGATCCGGCGGCCGAGGAGTACACGTCCCTGGCGGCGAACGTGCGCCGCAGCGAGGCCGACGCCTTCATGTTCGGCGGGTCGGTGCGCAACGGCGCGGTCCAGGTGTTCCGCGACGTCGCGGCCGGCAACCCGAACCTCCCGCTGTTCGGTGGCGACGCGCTCGCGGTGGAGTCGTTCGCCGGCGTCGTCGGCGAGCGTGCGGCCCGCAACATCGTCCTGACGTCGCCGGCGACGGCGGCGGACACCTACTCGCCGGAGGGCGAGCGGTTCGCGAAGCAGTTCGCCGAGCAGTTCGGCCGTCCGCCGACCCCCATGGCGATCTACGCCTACGCCGCCATGGACGCGGTGATGTCCGCCGTCCGCGCGGCCGGCGAGCTCGGCAACGACCGCGACGCGGTGACCGAGCAGATGCTCGCGCTGGACATGAAGGACTCGGTCCTCGGGCCGTTCACCATCAACCGCGAGGGCGACACCTCTCGGGAGCAGTACGGGATCTGGCGGATCGCCGGCGGCAGGCTGCGCGGCGGCGAGCCGGTCGAAGCGCCGAGGTAGAGGCCGTGTTGTCCGCCCAGCGGAAGAGGGTGCCCGCAGGGCGGAAGGGGCTTGGACCGAACGTCTGATGACGGCGCGCGCTCCGTCCCGCATGCTCCCCCGGCCATGACGGCGCCCGACGCATCCGACCTGCACGCGTTCATCGCCGCCGACCCCGCGGATGTCGCCCGCCAGGAGGCCACGCTGCCTCCCGGGCCGCTCCACGGGATGCGCGTCGCGGTGAAGGACATCATCGACGCCCTGCCGTACCCGACGACCGGCGGCGTCCTCGGCTGGGCGCGCCAGCCCGAGCGTGACGCGACGATCGTCGCCCGGCTGCGTGCCGCCGGGGCGATCATCACGGGCAAGACCCACACGAACCAGTTCGCCTACGGGATCGACGGCGAGAACGCGGCGCTCGGACCGGGCCGCAATCCGCATGACCCCAGGTTGCTGACCGGCGGATCGAGTTCGGGCTCGGCCGCCGCGGTCGCCGCCGGGCTCGCGGACGCCGCGCTCGGCACGGACACCAGCGGCTCCCTGCGCGTGCCCGCCGCGTGGTGCGGTGTGTGGGCGCTGCGGCCGACCACGGGGTCGGTCCCGCGTGACGGGGTCCTGCCGCTCGCGCCCACGTTCGACACGCCCGGGCCGCTCGCGCCCGACCTGACCACGCTGACCGCGGTCTGGCAGGTGATCGCCGACGAGCCGGCGGCCCTCGCGCCGCGCGCCCCCGGCGGCCTGCGCGTCCGCGTCCTCGACGAGGGGGTGCGCGGGTGCACGCCCGAGGTGACCGCGGCGATCGAGGGCTTCATCACCGCGCTGACGGCCGCCGGCGCGCAGATCACACGTGACACGTCGTCGGCGTTCCTCGCCCGGTCGCAGGCCCAGCACGCCGGGGTGCAGTTCCCCGAGGCCAGCCGGTCGCTGCGCGCGCTGCTCGGCGACCGGCTCGACGTCCTGGCGCCGGACATCCACGAGCGGGTCCTCGCCGGGGAGGAGCACACCGCCGTCGCGTACCTCGAGGCCCTGGAGGGGGTGATGGCGTTGCGCGCCGAGGTCTCCGCCGTCCTCGACGACACCGATCTGCTGCTCCTTCCCTGCGCCCCGATGGGCCCGGTGCCGCCCGCGACGCCGGAGGTCGACGTCGACGGCGGCCCGCGCAGCGTCCGCGAGGCGCTGCTGTCGCGCAGCGTCCTGTTCTCCCAGGTGGGCTGCCCGGTCCTCGCCTGGCCGCTCCTCGATCCGGCGGGCGGGCCGCCTGTGGCCGGGGTGCAGCTCGCCACCGCGCGCGGCGCGGACCGCCGGCTGCTCGAGCACGCGCTCGGCCTGGTGCAGCGCGGCGATGCGCGCCTCAGCTGAGCCCGCCCGCCAGCTGGCCGGGATCGCGAACGCGCGCGTCGGGCCGGAGGGGCGGCTCGTCGATCTCGAGCTGCGCGACGGGACCATCACCGCGGTCCGAGACGCCGGTGCTCAGCCCGCAGGTGGCGCGGTCCTCGACGTGGCGGGGCGCGTCGTGCTGCCCGGGCTGGTCGACGCGCACGTGCATCTGGACAAGGCGCACATCCTCGACCGGCTGCCGCCCGACGTCGACGGTCTGCCCGCGGCGATCCGCGCAACCAGCGCGATCAAGGAGACGTTCACCGCCGAGGACGTCATCGCTCGCTCCGAGCGGGTGCTCGAGAGCCTGGTGCGTCGTGGCGTGACCACCGTGCGCGCGCACGCCGAGGTCGAGCCGGGCGCGGGGCTCGTGAGCGTCGAGACGCATCTGGCGCTGCGGGAGCGCTGGGCCGATCGCGTGGACCTCGAGATCGTGGCCTTCGCCCAGGAGGGCGTGCTGCGCGACCGGCGGACCGCCGAGCTCATGGACGAGGCGATGCGGCTGGGCTGTGACGTCGTCGGCGTCTGCCCGTACGCCGACGTCGACGGCACGGCGGCGATCGACGACGGCTTCGCGCGGGCCGAGCAGTGGGACGTCCCGCTCGATCTGCACCTCGACTTCAGCGACGACCCGGCGGTGCACCTCGTCGACGACGTCGTCCGGGCGACGGTCGCCCGCGGGTTCGAGGGGCGGGTCGCGGTCGGGCACATGACGTCCCTCGGTGCGATGGCGCCGCAGGACGCGCAGCGCCGCATCGAGGCGCTGGCGGAGGCGCGGGTCGGGGTGATCGCGCTCCCGGCGACCGACCTGTTCCTGTCCGGCCGTGGCGTCGATCGGGCGTGGCCGCGCGGGCTGACGCGCGTGCTCGAGCTCATCGACGCCGGCGTCGACGTCGCGCTGGCGACCAACAACCACGGCAACGCGTTCACACCGGTCGCCGCGCACGATCCGCTGCGGATGGCATGGCTGACGGTCCTCATGACGCACGCCCCGGCCGGGCGGTGGGCGGACCTTGCCGGCGCGGTGACGACGATGGCGCGGCGGGTGCTCGGCCGGGCGCCCGGCGACATCACGACCGGCGCGACCGCGGACCTCGTCGTGCTCGAGGCGGGCGTGCCGTCCGACGCCGTCCTCGTCGCGCCCGCGACCACCGGAGTCATCCGTCGCGGGCGCTGGCGCGCGACGGCGCCGGTCGCCGCGCCGCCGGCACTGGCATGAGCGCCGCGGAGATCCTGCTCGTCCTCGTCGCGGGGTTCGGGGCCGGGGTCGTCAACGCCGTCGCGGGCGGCGGGACGATGCTCGTGTTCCCGGCGCTGCTGGTCACCGGCCACAGCGCGGTCACGGCGAACGTCACGAGCACGCTCGCGGTGCTGCCCGGCTACCTCAGCGGGGTGGCCGGCTTCCGCGACGAGGTGCGCGACGACGGCCCGGTCCTGCGCGCGCTGATGCCGGTCGCGGTGGTCGGGACGCTCGCGGGCGCGGGGCTGCTCGTGGTGATCTCCGAGGCGGCGTTCGACGCGGTCGTCCCGTGGCTCGTGCTGGCCGCCACGGTCCTGTTCGCCGCCGGGCCGCAGATCCAGCGCCGCATCGCCGCCCGCCGCGGCGAAGGGGAGCAGTCGGCGGACTCCGCGCCGGTCGGGTTGCTCGTGGCGGTGGGGGCGGCCTCGGTCTACGGCGGGTTCTTCGGCGCCGGTCTCGGGATCATCCTGCTCGCCGCGCTGACCGCCGTCCTCGCGGCGCCGATGGCGCGGCTGAGCGGGATGAAGAGCGTGCTCCAGAGCGTGGTCGGGATCGTCGCCGCGGTCCTGTTCGCCGTGGCGGGGCCGGTCGCGTGGGATGCGGCGGCGGTCGCTGCGGCGGGTGCGGTCGCGGGCGGCTACGCGGGCGCCCGGCTGACCCGCCGGCTCGACGCGCGGGTCGTGCGCGCCACGGTCGTCGTCATCGGCGCGGTGGTGTTCGTCGGGCTGCTCGCCCGCACCGTCTGACGGGTCGTACTCGACAGGTACAGGGGAAGACCCGTAGGGTACGTGGCATGGAGAGAACGCTCGTCGGGGCGCACCCCGAGGTGGGGCCGCTGCTCGGTGCGTCGGCCCAGCGCGCCCGCCTGCTGGAGGCGATCGTGGACGTCGTCGCCGCGAAGGGCTACGAGGCCGCGACGGTCGCCGACATCGTCCGCGTCGCCCGCGTCTCGCGCGGCACCTTCTACGACCTGTTCGACAGCAAGCGCGCGTGCTTCGCCGCGGCGTACCTGCTCGGGACCGAGGTGCTCGAACAGCGGGTCGCCGTCGCCGTCCGCGACGCGGCGGACTGGCGCGACGAGCTGCGGCTCGGCATCCGCGCCTACCTCACCGCCTTTCTGGAGGAGCCGCGCTTCGCGCTGGTGTTCCTCACGGAGACCCGCGCGATCGCGCCCGAGCGCGACGACGTGCTGCGTCGCTTCGCCGCCCGCTACGGCCAGAGCCTGGCGAAGTCCGGCCGGCCGGCCCCGCCCGCCGACGCGCTGTTCGTGCTCGCGGCGGGCGTCGATGAACTCGCGCACGCCGCCATCCGGGCGGGGCGCGACGTCACAGAACTCGAGGAGACCCTGGTGAGCTGCGCTGTGCGGTTCGCCGCCGAGGAGGAACCATGGACCTGACGTTCTCGGACACCGAGCTGGCGTTCCGCGACGAGCTGCGCGGATGGCTGGCCGACAACCCCGCGCCGCCGCGGCCGGCGGAGGGCGGTGACGACGCCGACTTCGCCTGGCGCCGCGACTGGCAGCGCACACTCTCGGACGCCGGCTGGGCGGCGCCGCACTGGCCCGCGGAGTTCGGCGGCCGCGGCGCGACGCTCACGCAGTCGGCCATCTACTTCGAGGAGCTCGGCCGCGCGCGCGTGCCCCTGCCGGCCAACGTGCTCGGCCTGCTGCTCGGCGGCCCGACGCTCATGGTGTGGGGCACCGACGAGCAGAAGGACCGGTACCTGCCGCCGATCCTCACCGGCGAGGAGATCTGGTGCCAGGGCTTCAGCGAGCCCGGTGCGGGCAGCGACCTCGCGGCGCTGCAGACGAAGGCGGTCAAGGACGGCGACGAGTGGGTCGTCTCGGGGCAGAAGGTCTGGACGAGCGCGGCGCAGTGGAGCAAGTGGTGCATGCTCGTCACCCGCACTGACGGCGACGTGCCCAAGCACAAGGGCCTCACGTACTTCCTCATGGACATGGAGCAGCCGGGCGTCACGGTCCGCCCGCTCAAGCAGATCACCGGCGAGGCGGAGTTCAACGAGCTGTTCCTCGAGGACGTCCGCATCCCGGACGCCAACGTCGTCGGCGGGGTGGGCAACGGCTGGAAGGTCGCGCTGACCACGCTCATGAACGAGCGCGCCGGCCTCGGGTTCGCCCTCCAGGTCCGGCTGCGGCAGTACCTCGACGACCTCATCGCCGCCGCCGACGAGCGCGGTGTCCTCGACGCGTACGCCGGCGAGCTGGGCGAGCTGCACACCCGCTGCGAGTCGATCCGCCTGCTGGCCTGGAAGGGGCTGACCGACGTCGAGAAGTACGGCCAGCCCGGCCCCGAGGGCTCGCTGGTGAAGTGGCTCTGGTCGGACACCAACCAGCGCGCGACGCAGCTGGCCGCCGACATCGTCGGACCCGACGCGCTGACGTACGGCAACGACTGGAGCTACGAGCTCCTGCGCGCCCGCGGCAACACGATCGAGGGCGGCACGACGGAGATCCTGAAGAACATCGTCGCCGAGCGGGTGCTCGGCCTGCCCCGGCTCAAGGCCGCGGCCTGATCGGAGGAGCAGACATGGACTTCGGATTGAACGACGACCAGCGCGACATCCAGGGCACCGCCCGGGCCCTGGTGGGCGAGCGCGCGAGCGCCGAGCGCGTGCGCGAGCACGCCGAGGCGGGCACCACGGACACGGGTCTCTGGAAGGAGCTCGGCGAGATCGGCTGGCCCGGCATCGCGGTCGCCGAGGAGCACGGCGGGCAGGGGCTCGGCATGGTCGAGCTCGCGATCCTGTGTGAGGAGCTGGGCCGCGCGATCGCGCCGGTGCCGTTCCTGCCGACGGTCGCCGCCGCGGCGATCATCGAGCACGGCGGCAGCGACGAGCAGCGCGCGCGGTGGCTGCCCGACCTGGCGGCGGGCCGTGCGATCGGCGCCGTCGCGTCGGCGGACAGCGCGGACCTGGTCGTGGGTGGCGCGGAGGCCGACGTCGTCGTGCTGGTCGACCGCTCCGGCGCCTCGGGCGCGGTGGTGGCCGCGGCCGACGCGACGGTCGAGCCGGTCGACGCGATCGACCCGACCCGCCCCGCGGCGCGGGTCTCCGGCGGCAGCCCCGAGCTGCTGTCGGGCGACGTGGCGGCCGGGGTCGACCGGGCCCTCGTCGCGATCGCGGCGGAGCTCGTCGGCGTGTGCGAGGGGTCGGTCGAGATGACCGTCGCGTACGTGAAGGAGCGCAAGCAGTTCGGCACGCCGGTCGGCGCGTTCCAGGCCGTCTCGCACAAGTGCGCGCAGATGCTGCTCGACACCGAGCGCGCCCGCGCGCTGGTGTCCCAGGCGGCGTGGTGCGCGGACGCCGCGCCCGAGCGCCTGCACGAGGCCGCCGCCATGGCGAAGGCCGCCGCCAGCGACGCAGGACGGGAGGTCACCTCGAGCGCGATCCAGGCCCACGGCGGCATCGGGTTCACCTGGGAGGCCGACGTGCACTGGCGCTACAAGCGCGCGCAGATGGACGCCGTGCTGCTCGGCGGCGCCGGTGCGCACCGCGCCCGGGTGGCGCAGCTCGCCGCGGCGAACGTGCGGTCGGCCGTCACGGCCTGACCACACGCGCATCGGGTCGAGAAGTGGGGACGATGGTGCCCACTTCTCGACCCGATCCGGCTCACGCCAGCGTGGCCGCCAGCGCGTCGTCGAGGTTCGTGTACCGGAACTCGTAGCCCAGCTCAGGGGCCCGGCCCGGCACCATGCGCACCCCGTTGATGACGATCGTCGACATCTCCCCGTAGAGCGCCTTGATGGCGAACCCCGGGGTGGGCGCGATGGCGGGGCGGTGCAGCGCCTTGCCGAGCGCGGTGCCGAACTCCTTGTTCGTCACCGGGTTGGGCGCCGAGCCGTTGATCGGCCCGCTGAAGGACGACGAGTCGATCGCTGCGAGGAAGAGGCCGACCTCGTCCTCCAGCGCGATCCACGGCATGTACTGCTTGCCGCCCGCGATCGGGCCGCCCGCACCCAGCTTGAAGGGCGTCAGCATCTTCGAGAGCGCGCCGCCGTCGGGGTCGAGCACGATCCCGGTCCGCACGCGGATGACGCGCGTGCCGAGCTCGGCCGCCTTCTCGGCCTCCCGCTCCCAGGCAACGCAGACCTCGGCGAGGAAGTCGGTGCCGGCGGGCTCCTTCTCGTCGACCGGTTCGTCGCCCCGCGGCCCGTAGTAGCCGGACGCGGACGCGGAGACCAGCAGCGGCGGCTTGACCTCCGCGGCGGCGATCCCGGCCACGAGGTTGCGCGTGCCGAGCTCCCGGGACTCGAGGATCTCGCGCTTCACGCTCGCGTTCCACCGCTGGCCGACGTCCTCGCCGGCGAGATGCACGACGGCGTCGCGGCCGGTCAGCGCCTCGGCGGGCGCCTCCTGGGCCTTGAGATCCCACGCGAACGCCTGCACGTCGCCCAGCTTCTGCTTGGCCTTCTCCGGGGAGCGGGTCAGGACGGTGACCTCGTCGCCGCGCTCGAGCAGCGCGGCCACCAGGGTTCCGCCGATGCGGCCGGTCGCGCCGGTCAGGGTCACCTTCATGTGGGGCTTGCTCCTGAAGTCGATTGCGTCACGTAGACGCTACGGCTTCACCGCCGCAAACGGATCAGGTGCCCGCGTGCAGCCGCTCGGAATCGACGGCCGCGAAGCCGATCGTGTTCCCGCCCTGCGCGGCGCCGGATCGGCGCGCCTCCTCGGCGACCGCATCCGCCACATGGGGCGCGACATCACGGTTGAAGACCGAGGGGATGATGTAGTCCTCGCGCAGCTCGTGCTCGGCGACGACGTCGGCGATGGCGCGGGCTGCGACGAGCTTCATCTCCTCGGTGATCTGCGGGGCGCGCGTGTCGAGCGCGCCGCGGAAGATGCCGGGGAAGGCGAGGACGTTGTTGATCTGGTTCGGGTAGTCCGAGCGCCCGGTCGCGACGATGCGCGCGTACTGCGCGGCCTCCTCGGGCGCGACCTCGGGGTTCGGGTTCGCCATCGCGAAGACCATCGCGTCCTTGTTCATCCGCGCGAGCGCCTCGGGCGGCATGACGCGCGCGCCGGACAGCCCGATGAAGAGGTCCATCCCGTCGATGACGTCGGCGGGCTTGCCGGTGAGCTTCTCCGGGTTGCTCACCTCGGCATACCAGCGCTTCATGCTGTTCATCGAGCCGTCGAGGTAGTCCTCGCGCTCGGTCGACAGCGCGCCCTTGGAGTCGCAGCCGATGACGTGCGACACCCCCGCCTCGAGCAGGATCTTCGTCACCGCGACGCCCGCGGCGCCGAGGCCGATGCACAGGACGCGCAGGTCCGGGAGCTTCTTGCCGGTGATCTTCACCGCGTTGAGCACGGCGGCGAGGACGACGACCGCGGTGCCGTGCTGGTCGTCGTGGAACACCGGGATGTCGAGGCGCTCCTTCAGGCGGTCCTCGATCTCGAAGCAGCGCGGCGCGCTGATGTCCTCGAGGTTGATGCCGCCGAAGGTGGGGGCGAGGCGCACGACGGTCTCGACGATCTCGTCGGGGTCCTTCGTGTCCAGGCAGATCGGGAAGCCGTCGACGCCGGCGAACTCCTTGAAGAGCATCGCCTTGCCCTCCATGACCGGCATCGCGGCGTGCGGGCCGATGTCGCCCATGCCGAGCACGGCGGTGCCGTCGGAGACGATCGCCACGGTGTTGCGCTTGATCGTGTACTGGAAGGCCTTGGCCGGATCGTCGGCGATCGCCTGGCAGACGCGCGCGACGCCCGGCGTGTAGGCCATCGAGAGGTCGTCGCGCGTCTTGACCGGCACGCGGTTGTGCTGCTCGATCTTGCCGCCCATGTGGATGAGGAACGTGCGGTCGGTCGTGTCGATGACCTTCGCGCCTTCGAGCCCGTTGATCTTGTCCGTGATGTCGTCCCAATGCGACTGGTCGGCGGCATCGACGGTGATGTCGCGTACCAGCAGGTCGTCCTCTACCTCGATGAGGTCGACGGCGCCGATGACGCCGCCCGCTTCGCCGATCGCGGAGGCAACACGGCCGAGCATGCCGGGCGTGTTGTCGATCTCGACGCGGATCGTGAGGGAGTACTGGGCACTGGGGGTCACGGACATGAGCGCGGGGGAGGATACGAGGGTCCAGGTTCTGAGGAATCCCGCCTCCCCAGCGGCCCGGGTTGCGGTGCGTTGCGGGAGGGTGCACCATGGTTGGTCATGGCGTTCTCGTCCGTCGGCGTGCGCGCCCTGCTCCTTGCGACAGCCCTCGCGGCGCCGTTCGCCGCCCAGGCCCAGGCCGCGCCCGCGACCGGGGCCGACCGGGAGCTCGACAGCACGCTGCAGGACCTCGTGGGCGCCGACATTGCCGGCGATCCGGTGGCGGCGCTGGCCGAGGAGCGTCAGGTGACGGTGACGCCGGGCGAGCGCGTGCTCGTCGATGTGTACGTCTCCGGGGACCTCGCCGACACCGCGCGCCGGATTGCCGCGGCCGGCATGGACGTGCGCGGCCGGATCGACGGCCCGCCCGTGCGACTGGTCTCGGGGTACCTGCCGGTCGACGGGCTGCGGGCGATCACCCGCGTCGCGGGCGTGACCGCCGTGCTGCCGACGCTCCAGGGCGGGACAGACGCCGGTGCGGCGCTCAGCGAGGGCGACGCCGCGCATCGTGGCCCCGAGGCCCGGGCGCTCGGGGTCGACGGCGCCGGGGTGAAGGTCGGCGTGATCTCCGACTCGGTGAATCTGGTGGACCCGAAGGTCGCGGGGTCGCAGGCGTCGGGCGACCTTCCACCTGCACCCGCGGGCATGGAGGTGCTGACCGATGCGTCCAGCGGTGTCGACGAGGGCCGCGCGATGGCCGAGATCGTCTACGACACCGCGCCGGGCATCACCGAGATGGCGTTCGCGTCCGGGACCGCCGGGCAGGCGGCCGGCAAGATCGCTGCGATCGGCAACCTCGTCGCCGCGGGCGCCAAGGTCATCGCGGACGACATCTTCTACCTGGATCAGCCGTTCTTCCAGGACGGGCCGATCGCCCAGGCCGTCGACCGCGCGCGTGATGCCGGAGTCGCGTACTTCGCGTCGGCCGGCAACCGCGCGCGCCAGTCCTGGGAGGACGCGCCGCGGTTCGACCCCGCGACCGGCTTTCAGAACTTCAAGGCGACCGGCGCGCCCGACACCACCCAGACGCTGCTGACCATCCCCTCGGGCGGCGCGATCACCGTCGTCCTGCAGTGGGACGAACCGTGGACCAAGGCCAAGCACGACATCGACATCCAGCTCGTCAACCCGACGACGAACGCCGTGCTGCTCGAACAGACCACCGACAACATCGGGACGGGGATCCCGCGGGAGGTCCTCGGCGCGGTGGCCAGCGGTGGGCCGGCCTCGGTCGGCATCCGGATCCGCCGCAAGGCCCAGGCCCCGGGCGCGCCGGAGCTGACGCGGCTGAAGTACATCGTCAGGACGGACTTCGGCTCGTTCTCCATCGGCGAGTACGGCGGCGCGGACACGATCAACCCGGATGCCGCGTCGGCGCGCGGCGCGATGGCCGTGGCCGCGATCAGTCAGGCCGACGTGGGGCTCAACGATCCGCAGACCTACAGCTCACGCGGACCGAAGACGCGGCTGTTCGACGCCGCCGGCACCCGCCTGGCGGTCCCGGAGGTGCGTCAGAAGCCGGACCTCGCCGCGGCGGACAACGTCGCGACGACGATCCCGCGGTTCAATCCCTTCCGGGGCACGAGCGCCGCGGCCCCGAGCGCCGCCGGGGTCGCCGCGCTGGCGCTCTCGGCGAAGCCCACGCTCCCGCTGCCCGTGCTCCGCGCGATCCTGACGAGCCCCGTCAACACCATCGACTGCTCGCTGCCGGGTCTGCCGGACACCGACTGCGGGTCGGGCTTCGTGCTCGCCGACCGCGTCGTGGCGCAGGCGCAGGACCCGTCGCCGCCGGTGGTGACGCAGACGGTCGCGCCCGCCGCGCCCACCGGTGCGAACGGCTGGTGGACGGGTGACGTCAGCGTCTCGTACGCGGTCACGGAGCCCGGGTCGCCGGCGCTGCTCGCCGGCTGCGAGGCCGAGACCCGGTCGATCGACGGCAGCTCGACGACCCCGGCCTGCGTCGCGCAGAGCGCGGGAGGGACGACCACGCGCGCGGGGGTCACGCTGCGGCGGGACACGAGGCCGCCGGACACGCCGCAGATCACGGGGATCGGCGGGGCGTACCCGGCGGGTCAGGTGCCGACCGCCGTCGGATGTGTGTCCTCCGACGCCACGTCGGGTCTGGCCTCGTGCACCGTCACGCCGGTGCAGACCGCGGTCGGCGCGCACACCCTCACGGCGACCGCCACCGACAACGCCGGTCTGACCTCGACGTCGACCGTCGCCTACGAGGTCGTCGCGGTGCCGGTGGTCGTCCCGGTCCCCGCCGGCGGCGTCGCGGGCATCTCGGCGGGCTCGTTCCGTGCGGCGTCGGTCGTCACCCTCCCGTCGGCCACGCGGTGCGTGCCGGCCACCACCCGCCTGAAGGTCCGCGTCCGCGCGCCCCGCGGCGGCGCGATCCGCGCGGTGACGGTCACCATGACCGGCGTGAAGAGTGCCCGGACCCTGAAGAAGGCCGGCACGATCACCCTCGCCAGGCTCCAGCGCAAGCGGGCCACCGTCACCGTGACCGTCACGCTGCGCGACGGCCGGAAGTCGACGATCACGCGCACCTACAGGCGCTGCTGAGCAGGCCGCGCGGACGGGTAGGGTGCCCGTCGTGTCCGACCGTCCCGAGCGCCTCTTCCTCATCGACGGCAACTCGCTCGTGTACCGCGCGTTCTTCGCGCTGCCCGAGTCGATCGCCACCTCCACCGGTCAGCCGACGAATGCGATCTTCGGCTTCGCGTCGATGCTGGTGAAGATCCTCACCGAGCACGGCGTGCAGCCCACGATCGTCGTGTGGGACGCCGGCCTGTCCGGGCGCAAGGAGATCTCGCAGGAGTACAAGGCGCAGCGCGCCAGCCGCCCGGATCTCCTGCGCGAGCAGTGGCCGCACTTCGCGCCGCTCGTCGATGCGTTCGGCTACAAGAACGTGTCGGTCGAGGGCTTCGAAGCCGACGACGTCATCGCGTCCATCGCCGAGCGCGCGCGGGAGAAGGGCATCCCTTCCACGATCGTCACCGGCGACCGCGACGCGTTTCAGCTCATCGATCCCGACGGTGTCGTCACGGTCATGGCGACGTCCCGCGGCATCACCGAGACGAAGCTCTACGACCACCAGGCCGTCGTCGATCGCTACGGGATCACGCCGGAGCTGATCCCCGACTTCTACGGGCTGAAGGGCGACACGTCGGACAACATCCCGGGCGTTCCGGGGATCGGCGACAAGACCGCGGCGCAGCTGCTGCAGGCGTGGGGGGACCTCGAGGGCGTGCTCAGCCACGTCGACGACATCTCCGGCGCCAAGCGCAAGGAGAACCTCACCGACCACGCCGACGACGCGCGCATGTCCAAGCAGCTGGCGACGATCCAGCGCGACGTCCCCGTCGACATCGACGTCGAGCACGAGCTGGGCCGCGAGCCGGACCGCTCGAAGCTGCGCGAGGTCTTCCGCGAGTTCGAGCTGCGCGATCCGCTGCGCCGCCTGGAGGAGGTCTTCGGCGAGGACGGTGCGGCGCCGACGCCGGACTCCGCGGTGAAGCTCGGCGCGACGGTGCGCGAGGGGACCCCCGCTGACGCTGCCGCGCTGCCTGGTGACGAACTGGCGGTCGCCGTGGTGGAGCCGGCGATCGAGGAGGGGCAGCTGCTGGCCCTGGAGGAACGGTGGCGCTTCGCGGTCGCGTCGGGCGACCAGGTCGTCGTCGGCCACGTGGACCGTCCCGAGGATCTCGTCGACGCGCTGGGGGACCGGCCGATCACCGCGCATGACGTCAAGGCGCTGCGTCGCGTGCCGCCGCGCATCGCGCACGACACGCTGCTCGGCGCCTACCTGCTTGAGCCCGCCCGCCGCGGGTACCCGTTCGCCGAGCTGTGCTCCGAGCGCGGGATCGCCGCCGACACGGGCGACGAGCTGGCCGACACCGCGGTGCTCGTCGGCGCGCTGACCGCCTGGCAGCGCGAGCAGCTCGAGGAGCGCGACCTGACGCGCCTGCTGCACGACATGGAGCTGCCGATCGTCCCGGTGCTGCGCGACATGGAGCTCGCGGGCGTGCGCCTGAACGTCGAGCGCCTGAACGAGGTCGGCACGCGGGTGCGCGACGAGATCCACACACTCGAGCGTGAGATCTGGGACCTGGCCGACGAGGAGTTCCTCATCGCGTCGCCGCAGCAGCTCGGCTCGGTGCTGTTCGAGAAGCTCGGGCTGTCGCGCAAGCGGCGCGGCAAGACCGGGTTCTCCACCGACGCCCGGGTGCTGCAGGCCATCCGCGACGAGCACCCGATCATTCCCAAGATCGAGCGCTGGCGCGAGCTCAACCAGCTGACGAAGACGTACCTCGACACGCTGCCCGCGCTGACCGACGAGGACTCGCGCATCCACACGACGTTCGAGCAGGCCGTCGCCCAGACGGGTCGCCTGTCGTCGAAGGACCCGAACATGCAGAACGTGCCGGTCCGCACGGCGCTGGGCCGCGAGATCCGGGGGTGCTTCGAGGCGGCGGAGGGGAACGTGCTGCTGAGCATCGACTACTCGCAGATCGAACTGCGCGTGCTCGCGCACATCGCCGACGAGCCGGTGCTCAAGGAGATCTTCATCCGCGGCGAGGACGTGCACAGCGCCACCGCCTCGCAGGTCTTCGGGATCCCGCCGGATGAGATCGACGTCGGCCAGCGGTCGAAGGCCAAGATGGTCAACTACGGCATCGTCTACGGCCTCACGGACTACGGCATGGCCGACCGCCTCGGCATCGAGCGCGACGAGGCCAAGGAGTTCATCGACGCGTACTTCGCGCGCTTCCCGGCCGTGAAGGCCTACATCGATACGACGATCGAGCAGGCGCGCGAATACGGGTTCGTCATGACGATGTGGGGCCGCCGCCGGCAGATCCCCGAGCTGAAGGCGCGCAACTGGCAGGTGCGGTCGCTCGGTGAGCGCCTGGCGGTCAACACGCCGATCCAGGGGACCGCGGCGGACATCCTCAAGCTCGCGATGATCCGTACGGCGCACCTGCTCGACGGGTCCGCCGTCCGGCCGATCCTCACCGTGCACGACGAGCTGCTCTTCGAAGGGCCGCCCGACGAGGTGGCCTCCGCGCAGCCCGACATCGTCAAGGCGATGGTCGACGTGTGGGAGCACACGCCGCCGCTGGAGGTCGACGCCGGCGTGGGGAAGACCTGGCTGGAGGCCAAGTAGCGATGGACCGCGGGCTGGCGGCGATCCTCACCGCCACCGCCGGTGGGATCGTCGCGCTGCAACCGCTCGTCAACTCGCTGCTGGGCCGGCAGATCGGCACGCTGCAGGCGGCACTCGTCTCGTTCGTGATCGGGACGGTGGCCCTCGCCGTGGTCGTGGCGTTCGCCAGCGGCGGGTTCGGCGCGATCGGCGACGTCGCCGGGGTGCCGTGGTACTACCTGCTCGGCGGGCTGATGGGCGTCCTGTACGTCAGCACCGCGCTGGTCGCCGTGCGATCACTGGGGGCCGGCGGGGTCGTGGCGGCGACGATCACCGGGCAGCTCACCCTCTCGGTGATCGCCGACCGGTTCGGCTGGCTGGGCGCCGAGCGGCGGCCGATCACGGTGTCGACGCTCCTCGGGGTCGCCCTCCTGGCGGCGGGCACCTGGCTCATCGTGCGCGACTGAGCGTTTCCACCACACGGAAGGGGTGGCCCGCATGTCGGAAGGACGCCATCCGGTTTCGCCCCGGCGTCGATACCGGCGGGTCGCGGAGGTCGCCAGCCTTCAGACCGGGTGATGAAACCGGATTTCGAAGAACGGAAGGGCGAGGTGCTCCTCGCGGGCGCCGAGGTGCTCACCGACGACGGCTTGGCCGCGCGTGACGTCCTGCTCCAGGGCGGGCGGATCGCGGCCCTCGCCGAGCCGGGCGCAGACGTCGAGGCCGGCGAGACCGTCGACGTCTCCGGACGCCTGATCCTGCCGGGCCTGGTCGACGCCCACACGCACTCCTACGCGCAGCTCTGCCGCGAGGGCCTCGCCACCGACCGCCTCGAGCCGTGGCTGCCCGGCGCGGTCGCCTCCGGGGCGGGCCTGACGGCTGAAGGCGCGGCAATCGCCGCACAACTGTCGGCCATCGACGCGCTCCGGCACGGGGCCACCACCACGCTCGATCACGCGACGCTCGGCGAGGGGCACGCCGTCGCGATCGTCGACGCCTACGACCGCGTGGGTGCACGCGTGGCGCTCGCCGCCCAGGTCCAGGACGTGCCGTTCGCCGACGCGCTGCACGGCGTCGATGCCGACGTCCGCGCGCAGGTCGCGGCCGCGGACACCCGCGGCGCGCCGGAGACCGAGACGCAGCTCGCGCGCTGCCGGGAACTCCTGGACGCCGCGGCCGGCCATGACCGGATCACGGTCCTGCTCGGACCCTCGGCGCCCGAGCGCTGCAGTGGCGCGCTGCTCGACGGGATCGCCGCGCTCGCCGACGAGCACAGGGTCGGCATCCACGTCCACCTGCTGGAAACCCCGCAGCAGCGGGTCGGCGGCGACCCGCTCGGCACGCTCGCCGACCACGGACTGCTGCGCGAGGGGCTGTCGGTCGCCCACGGCGTGTACCTCGACGAGGACGACCTGGCCAGGTTGCGCGACGCGGGTGGCGCGCTCGTCCACAACCCCCTGAGCAACCTGAGCCTCGGCAGCGGCCGGCTCGACCTGCGCGCCGTGCTCGACGCGGGCGTCACGGTCGGCCTCGGCTGCGACAGCTGGACCACCGGCGGGCCGCAGGACATCCTCGCGCAGGCGCGGCTGGCGCTGAACGGCACCCGGCCGGAAGAGCCCGCCGAGCGCTGGCTCGAGCCGGCCGACGTGTGGACGCTCACCGCGGCCGGCGGGGCGCGGGCGATCGGGCTCGGCGACACCGTCGGCGTCCTGCGTCCCGGCGCCCACGCGGACCTGCTGATCGTGGACCCGCTGGGCGCGGGGATGGTCCCCGGCATCGACTGCGCGATGCAGCTCGTCACCGGCGGCCTCGGCGCCGGGCTGCGCGAGGCGTGGGTCGGCGGTCGCCCCGTCCTGCGCGACGGCATGCCGCTGCACGTCGACCTCGCGACGCTCACCGCGCGCGCCGGCGAGCTCGTCCCCGAGCTTCGCGCCGCGGCCGCCGCCCAGCAGCCGCTGGCCGACCGGCTCGCGGCCCTGCTGACCCATGCCGTCCCGACCGTCGCCTGAGGAGCCGAAGTGCCCAAGCCGCTGACCCGCCTGTACCCGATCGACGTCGAGCTCCTGGAGTGGACGCGCCCCGAGGGCTCGCCCGAGGGCGTGCGCGAGAAGGTCCTCGCGCGGGACCCCGACACCGGATCGGTCACGCGGCTGCTCCAGGTCGACCCCGGCGTCGCGACGGGCGTGTTCACGCACGACCACTGGGAGGAGGTCCTCCTGCTCGAGGGCTCCTACAAGATGGGCGACGAGTTCCACCCGACCGGAACCTTCACGTGCAAGGGGCCGGGGATCGCCCACGGGCCGTTCGCGACGGTCGAGGGGTACACCTGCCTCGAGTTCCGCGACTACCACCCGCCGAGCATGGACAAGCCCGCGGTACGGCTGTACCCGATCGACATCGAGCAGATGCCGTGGACGCGGCCCGAGGGCTCGCCGGAGGGCGTCTGGGAGAAGCTGCTGACGATCGGCCCGTCGGGGTCGGCGACGCGACTGCTGCGCGTCGAGCCGGGCATCGCCACCGGCGTGTTCAACCACGACCACGCCGAGGAGGTCATGATCCTCGCCGGCTCGTACAAGATGGGCGACGAGTTCCACCCGGCGGGGACGTTCACCTGCAAGGGCCCCGACGTCGACCACGGTCCGTTCCTGACGACCGAGGGCTACGACTGCATCGAGGTGCGCAACTACGCATGACCACCGGCGGCGTCACTCCGGTTGATCGGGAGGCACTCGCGGGCGACCTCGGCCGCGGCGGGTACCTGCGCGGCAGCTTCGCCTACGCGGACGGCAACGCGCGGCACTGGTTTCAGACCGAGCTCGTGCTCGCGCGCCCCGGCGTGCTCGACCGCTGCGCGGAGCTGCTGCGCGCGCATGTCGACCCCCAGGCGGACCGGCTCGCCGCGCGCGGTCCGGCGGCGGTGGCGGTGGCGACGGCGCTGGCGCTGCGCACGGACCTCACGCTGCTGCTGGAGCCCGAGGGGCAGACCGGCTTCGCGGGGGACGTGTTCCCCGGGGCGCGGGTCATCCTTGTTGAGGACGTAATCATGACCGGGCGCCATGCGCTCGCGTCCATCACCGCGCTGCGCAACGGGTCGATGGAGGTGCTGCGGACGCTGTCGGTCGTCGACCGCGAGGCCGGCGGCGCGTTCGCCGTCGAGGCCGCGGGCGTGCCGGTCACGGCGCTGTTCACCGAGCGCGAGCTTCTGCCGTGAATGCCGTGGCCGTTGAGAGCCGCCTTCAGGCGCGCCTCGACGCGCTTGCCGCGGTCACCGAGCCCGGTGAAGGCGTGACTCGCCCGTCGTTCGGCCCGCTCGAGCGGGAGGCCCACGCGCTCGTCTCCGACTGGGCGCGCGAGGACGGCGCGCGCGTCGAGACCGACGCGGCGGGTAACACGGTCCTGATCTACGGCGAGGGCGAGCCCTACCTGCTACTCGGCTCCCACCTCGACACGGTGCCCGCGGGCGGCCGGTTCGACGGCACCGTCGGCGTGCTCGCGGGGATGGAAGCCGCCGCGCAGGTCGCGGGCGAGCTCGAACTCGGGGTGCGCGTCGTCGCGTTCAGCGCCGAGGAGGGTGCGCGCTTCGGCCGGCCGTGCCTGGGCAGCGAACTCGCGACGGGCGCGTCACCAGCGGGCCTGCTCGACCGGCTGCGCGACGCCGCGGGCGACAGCATTAACGACGTCGCCCGCGCCACCGGCCTGACCCCGGAGGCATGCGAGCCGTGGCTGCGCGCGCCCGCCGTCGCCGCCTATCTCGAGGTCCACATCGAGCAGGGGCTGGTGCTCGAGCACGAGCGGGTCCGGCTCGGGGTCGTCGACGTCATCGCGGGAGCGGACCGGCTGGCGATCGAACTGACGGGCTACGCCCAGCACAGCGGCACCACGCCGATGGCCGGGCGGCGCGACGCGTTGGCCGCCGCTGCGGAGATCGTGCTCGACGTCGAGCGAGTCGGGCGGGAGGCGCGCCACGGCGTCGCCACCATCGGGCGCCTCGACGTCGGTCCCAACAGCCCGACGACCGTCCCCGGCAGCGTGCGTGCCGTGGTGGACGTCCGCGACGTCGACGCCGGCCGTCAGCGCGCGTCGGTCGAGGCCGTCCGGGCGGCGATCGACGCGGTCGCCGAACGGCGCGGCACCCCGGCGACCGTCACGTCGCTGGCCTCGCGCGCCCCGGTCATGCTCTCGGCCTGGCCGCGCCGGGCGCTCACCGCCGCCTGCGCGGACGCCCAGCTGCCCTACCGCGTGCTGCCGTCGGGCGCCGGCCACGACGCCGCCGTCGTGGCGCACACCGCGCCCGCCGCGCTGCTCTTCGTTCCGACGCCCAACGGCCGCAGCCATGCGCCCGACGAGGCGTGCCGCACCGAGGACATCGCCGCCGCGTGCGTGGTCCTCGCCGGGGCGCTGCGACGCCTCGACGATGACGCCGCGGGCGCCGCGGCGCTTCCCGATCCCGAACAGGAGGGCTGACCCGTGCAGACCATCGATCGCGCCGTGAGCATCCTCCAGGCGGTCGCCCAGGCGCCCGCGGGACTGACCCTGTCCGAGCTGTCGCGTCAGACCGGGCTCGCGCCGGCGACCTGCCACCGGCTGCTCAGCTCGCTGGCGACGTCGGCGATGGTCGAGCGCAACGACACGACGAAGCGCTGGCGACCTGGGCTCGGCCTCGTGCGCATCGCCGGGTCGGTGAGTCCCGCGGCGGGGTGGGGCAGCCTCGTCGACCCGGTGCTCGTCGAGCTGCGCGACCACTGGCAGGAGTGCTTCTACTTCAGCAACCTCACCGACGGCCAGGTCGTCTGCGTGCGCTCGGTGGAGACGACCGAACCGCACCGCATCAGCGTCAGCGTGCCGCTCGGACGGCGCATGTCGCTCCACGCGTCGGCGGCGGCGAAGGCGATCCTCGCGCACATCACCGAGGACGAGGCGCGGCGCCTGCTCGAGAGCGTCCAGCTCGAGCAGTTCACGTCGTACACGCTGCCGACCCCCGACGACGTCCTGCGTGATCTCGTCGCGACGCGTGACCGCGGGTTCGCCGTGTGCGACCAGGAGATGGAACTGGGCGTGGCCGCGTACGCCGCCGCCATCCCGGGACCTCCCGGTGAGGCACCGCGCAGTCTCGGCGTGATCGGGCACCGCGAGCGGCTCGGGGCGCGGATGCGCGCTGGCCTCCTCGACGCGCTGCTCACCGCCGCGGAAGAACTCTCCGGGGCGACGGGTGCCGCGTTGCAACCGCGCGCGCTCGCGTGGTGACGGCCACCGGGGCCGCCGCTCGGCGGCCCGCCGCACCCGCCGGTCCCAGCCCGACACGCCTCGGCCTGCTCCTCGGCTACGTCGCCGGAACCAGCGGGCTGGGGCTCGCGGCCGCGCCGATCGTCAGCCGTGAGGTCGCGGCGGAACTCGGGGTCGCCACTGCGCAGACCGCGTGGGTCGTCGCCATCTTCTCGCTCGCGATCGGCGTGTCGACCCCGGTCTGGGGCCGACTGGCCGACCTGCACGGCGGGCGGCGCGTCGTGGTCCTCGCGTCGCTGGCGTCGGTCGCGGGCACCATCGTCGTCCTGCTCGCGCCGACCATGCCAGCGCTGCTGGCCGGCCGGTTCCTGCAGGGCGCAGCGAGCGCCGGTCTGTCGATCGTGGCGTTCTCGATCCCGGCGCAGCGCCTCGATCCGGCAGGGCGGGCACGGGCCCTGGGGGTGCTCACCGCGCTGGCGGCACTCACCCTCGGCGCCGGACCGGTGCTGGGCGCGGCCGCCGAGTCCCTCGCCGGATGGCGGGCCGCGCTGACCCTCAGCGTGCTCATGCTGCTCGCGGCTCCGGCGCTCGCCCGGATGGCGGCGCCGCCGATGGCCGGCGCGGGCCGCCACCTCGACCTGGGCGGCGCGTCGCTGGTCCTGGCGACCGGCGTGGCCGCCTTCGTCCTGCTCCAGGCGCGGGCGACCGGCATCGCGCCCGTGATCGTCGGTCTCGTCGCCATCGCAGGGATCGGCGCCGCGGTCACGCTCGCACGCCATGTGCGCCGGGTCCCGACCGGGTTCCTCCCGCTCGCGGTGGTCCGCAACCGGGTGTTCGTCTGGCTGTCACTCTCGGCCGCGGCGCTCATGGCAGGGTTCCTCGGCCTGGGATTCGTCGCGCCGCTCCTGCTGACCGAGAACGTCGAACGCTCGTCACTCGAGGTCGGCATGCTGCTGCTCCCGGCGGCGCTGTGCGCGGCGGCGACGGCCCAGGTGGTCGGCATGGTCCGGGGGTCCGTCTCGGCCGAGGCGATCATGGTCGCGCTCGGCGCCGTCTCGGCGACGGGGGTCTGCGCCGCCGGGTTCGCCGGTGACACGCCCGCCGTCGTCATCGCGGGCCTCGCGGCGGCGACGTCCGGGTTCGCGGGGGCCCAGGTCGCCATCCTCGACCGCATCGCCGACCTCGTCCCCGTCGCCGACCGCGGCGTGGCGATGGGCGTCTTCAACCTCATCTTCATCACCGGCGGCGCGACCGGCGCGGCGGTTGCCGGCGCGGTCGTCGACGTCTCCTCGCTGTCGGCCGCCGCCATTGCGTGCGGGATCCTGACGGCCCTCGCGATGCCAACGGCGTGGGCCGCGGCGCGGTCCGGGACCTGACGTCTTCCGCGTGATGCAACGGTTTGCCACAGACAGGACAACGTGGACGGTGCCCGGCCCTCGGGATTGGCCTCGGCGTCACTGGGACCGTTGCGCCGTCCCCGCGAGCATCCAGTGTGCAGCGACCGCGCGGTGCGGTCACCACGGAAGGATCGTCATGCCCCCGCTGAACGCCCGAAGCCTGTGATGTACGACGTCCTCGTACGCGGCGGGACCGTGGTCTCCGGGGCGGGTGAACGGCGAGCGGATGTCGCCGTCGCGGGCGGCCGGATCGTCGCCGTGGGCGACGACGTGGACCCTGTCGTGCAGGCGCGTGAGCTGGTCGACGCCGACGGCCTGCTCGTGCTGCCGGGCGTCATCGACGAGCACGTCCACCCGATCTACCACGACGACCCGCGCCAGACGTCGATCGTCGGCGCCTTCGGCGGGGTGACGACGATCATGGGGTTCGCCTACGCCCACCCAGGCGCGTCGCTGCTGGAGGAGGTCCAGATCCTGCGCGATCGCCACGAGGCCGGATCGGTCCTGGACTACACGATCCACGCGGGCATGTTCGACGCCGGCGTGCAGGTCGCCGAGATGCCCGCGGTCGCAGCCACCGGCGTGCGGTCGTTCAAGGTGTTCCTCGCGTATGCCGCGCAGGGATGGATGACCGACGACGCATCGCTGGTGTCCGTGCTCCGCGCGTCGCGTGAGGTCGGCGGGCTGGTGATGGTGCACTGCGAGAACGGCCCGGTCATCGACGTCCTGGAGTCCGAGGCCCGCGCCGGCCTGCTCGGCGACGATCCGGTGGACGCGCTGCTGGCCAGCCGCCCCGACGTGCTGGAGGCCGAGGCGGTCCAGCGGGTCGCGGCGGTGGCCGAGGCGCTCGACCTGCCGGTCTTCATCGTCCATGTCACCTCGGCGCGTGCGCTGGAGGCGGTGCGGGCCGCGCGCGCCCGCGGGCAGTGGCTGATCGGCGAGACGTGCCCGCAGTACCTGGCGCTCACCGGCGACGCGGTCCGCGAGTACGGCGCGCTGGCGAAGATCGGCCCGCCGCTGCGCACCGCCGCCGACAACGAGGCGCTCTGGGCCGGGCTGGCCGACGGGACGCTGCAGACCGTCGGCTCCGACCACGTGCCGAAGAAGCTCGCGTCCGAGCGCGACACGCCACTGCTGGACGCCGGCTTCGGGGCGCCGTCCATCGAGACGATGCTCCCCATCCTGCTCGACGGCGCGCTGACCGGGCGGATCACGCTGCCGCGGCTCGTCGAGGTCCTGTGCGAGAACCCCGCGCGGGCGTTCGGGCTGTTCGGGCGCAAGGGGACGGTCAGCGCGGGCGCCGACGCCGACCTGGTCCTGGTCGACCCGGCGGGTCTGACCACCCTCGGGGTCGCGCACGAGCACACGAACTCCGGGTACTCGCTCTACGAGGGCCGTGAGGTCCGCGGGGCGCTGCGACTGACCATGGCGGGCGGCCGGATCGTCGTGCGCGACGGGGAGTTGGAGGATGACCGCCCGGCCGGGATGTTCCTGCCGACCGGGCCGTTCAACGACCCGCTCTACGGCCCTGCGCCGCGTCGCGCGCCGGCACTCACGCCGCAGTGAAGCGGATCGGCTGCGCGCCCTCCCAGAGGGTGCGCACGCCGAGGTCGCGGAGCTGCTCGAGGCCTTCGTCGATCGTCAGGAAGTGGTTGCCCGCGAGCTGCCCGACGACGCTGGAGAACATGGTCGGCCCGTACGGCACGAGGATCTCGGTCTCGCTCAGCGGGCCGGGATAGAGCAGCACCTCGCCGGGGGCGGGGTGGCTCGTGGCGTGCTCGGGCCCGAGGTCGAAATCGAAGTCCCCGAGGGGGATCCAGGACGCCTCGCCGCTCCAGCGCACGTGGACGAGCTGCTGCTCGAACGGCAGGCGCGCGACGAACGCCGCGCACGTCCGCGGCGCGGCGTCGAGCTCCAGCCGGGCGCCGAAGGTGAAGGGGCCCGCGGTGATGGTCAGCCGTTCGATCATGCCGTCGCTCCACTGGTCGCAGGGGTGCCGAAGGGCGAGCGTGCGACAAACCGCCCGTGGCCGGGGCCGACGGTCAGGCGCCCGTCCTCGATGACCGGGGTGCCACGGACGAGCACCGTCTCGGGCGCGCCCACGACGGTCATGCCCTCGTACAGGTTGTAGTCCACCGCGGAGTGGTGGGTGGCCGACGAGATCACCAGCTCGCGCTCGGGGTCGAAGACCACGATGTCCGCGTCCGCGCCCACGGCGATCGAGCCCTTGTGCGGCGCCAGGCCGAACAGCCGCGCCGGTGTCGTGCTCAGCAGGTCGACCATGCGATGCAGGGAGATGCGGCCCTCGCGCACGCCGAAGTGGTGGGCGAGGACGAGCCGCTGCTCGATCCCCGGCGCGCCGTTCGGGATCTTCGAGAAGTCGTCCCGGCCCATGGCCTTCTGGTCGGCGAAGCGGAACGGGCAGTGGTCGGTCGTCAGTTGATCCAGCGCGCCGTCGGCCAGCGCGCGCCAGAGCAGCGGCTGGTTGGAGACATGACGCGGGGGAGGGGAGAAGGTGTACTTCGCGCCCTCGAACTCCGGCGCGGAGAGTTGCGACTCGTCGCAGAACAGGTACTGCGGGCACGTCTCGGCCCACACGCGCCAGCCAGCCTCGCGCGCCCGGCGGATCGAAGCCAGGGCCTCGCCGCAGGAGACGTGCACGACGAACAGGTCGCAGCCCGCGATGCGGGCGAGGTTGATGGCGCGGTTCGTCGCCTCGGCCTCGGCCTCTGGGGGCCGCGTGAGCGCGTGCTGCTCGGGGCCCGTGCGCCCGGCGGCGAGCGCCTGGCGGGTGAGGACGTCGATCGCGTCGCCGTGCTCGGCGTGGACGAGGACGAGCGCGCCCGCGTCGGCGGCGGTCTGCATGACGCGCAGGAGCACGTCGTCGCCGACCATGATCGCGCCCTTGTAGGCCATGAAGAGCTTCCAGCTCGGCACTCCCGCGTCGACCATCGCGGCCAGCGCGTCGGGCCCGCCGCCGCCCTCGAGGTCCGTGACCGCCAGGTGGAAGCCGACGTCGACGACCGCCTTGCCCGCGCGGTTGGCCTCCCAGGTCGCGATGGCGTCCTCGAAGGCGACCCCCGCGAACTGCGTGGCGAAGTCGACGATCGTCGTCGTCCCGCCGAACGCCGCGGCGACGGTCCCGGTGAAGAAGTCGTCGCAGGTCACCGTCCCCGCCGACGGCGACGCCAGATGCGTGTGCGTGTCGACGCCGCCGGGCAGCACGTAGCGGCCGGCGGCGTCGATGACGCGGTCCGCGGCGACGTCGAGGTCCGCACCGATGAGCACGATGCGCTCGCCCTCGATCAGGACGTCGGCGAGGTAGTCGTCACTCGCGGTGACGACCCGGCCACCGCGTACCAGCGTCCGCATCGACCTAGATGACGCTGCCGTAGTGCAGCTTGACCGAGTCGGGGTTCGCGATCTTCAGCCACTGCTCGTAGACGGGCTTCATCGCGGGGTAGTCGTTGACCTTCTCCCACGCCTCGACGCTGTCGGCCTCGATGACCTCGAGGATGTCGTAGGCGATGTCGCCGCTCGTCGAGCGGTCCATCTCGAACACCTCGTACCGGGTGATGCCCGGCTGGCTGCCGCCGATCACCTGGTCGGTGGTCTTCGACCATTCGCGGTACTGCTCGCGGGTCACGCCCTCCGCGAGGTCGTACGTGATGATGACCATGGTCACGGGTGGTTCTCCTCCTGGTATCCGTAGACGTCCCGAGCTTCCTCGGGGGTGATGTAGCCGGCCTGCAGGTCCGCCGCGACGGCGGCCCGGTCGCGCTCGCGCGGGTCGCCGATCCCGCCACCGCCGCCCTGCAGGGAGACGAAGACATCCCCGGCCTGCAGCGGCAGGTTGGCGAACTTCGACGGTGACGCCAGGTCGTAGACGTGCTGCACGCGGCGCTGCTCGCCGTCGCGCACGAGCTCGAAGCCGTTGGGCGCGCCGCCGTGCCCGCCGTCGAGGCCGTGGGCCTCGAGGTCGTGGTGGCCGCTGATGGCCGATAGCCGGGTGGGGACCTCGACCTCCAGGCGCCGCTCGGTGCCCAGGCCGCCGCGCCACTTCCCGGCGCCGCCGGAGCCCTCGCGCAGGGCGAACGCCTGGTAGCGGATCGGGTAGCGGGCCTCCCAGGCTTCGCACGACTCGTTCTTCGAGTTGGCCATGATGTGCCACATGGCGCTGTTGCCGTCGCCGCCCTCGAAGGCCCCGCAGCCGCCCGCCTGGTAGCTGTACCAGAGGAACTCGCCACCGTCCTCGGCGGAGCGCTGGCCGCCGCCGGTGGCGTTCTGGCCGGTCGAGTACGAGCCTGCCACCGCGCGGTCGGGCAGCAGGTCGGACAGCGCGCGCAGTACGACCTCCGCGGCGCGGGCGGCGGGGTCGGCGGTGGTGCCGAACGTCGGCGCGGGGTACGTCGGGTTGACCATGCACCCGAGCGGTGCGCGCACGTCGATGAGCCGCGTGACGCCGGCGTTCAGCGGCAGGTCGGGGTCGAGCATCGTGATGAGCGAGCCAATGACCGCCGCGCGGGTGCTCGCGTACGTGCAGTTGATGGGCGCGAGCGCCTGCGGTGACGTGCCCGCGAAGTCTGCGACGACCGTGCCGTCGGGCTGCTTCTCGATCTGCACGCGGATGGGGAACGGACCCTCGCCGGTGGCGGTGTCCTCCATGACGTCCTCGCCGGTCGCCGCCCGCGCCGGGAGCCGTTCGACGGCGGCGAGGAAGCGGCGGCGGCTGTAGGAGATCGCCGCGTCGATGGCGGCCTCGTAGCCGCTCATGCCGTTGCGCTCGACGAGCGCCTGGATGCGCCGCTCGGCCGCGATGGCCGATGCGATCTGTGCCTGCATGTCGCCCCAGCACTGGTGCTTGAGGCGGACGTTGCGCAGCACCATGCGGCGCACGTCTTCGCGCAGCACGCCCGCGTCGTAGAGCTGCACGGCGGGCAGCAGCAGGCCCTCCTGGACGACGTCCTGGGCGACGCCGGACCAGCCGCCGGGCGCCATGCCGCCGACGTCGCTCCAGTGGCCGCGGTTCGTCGCGAAGCCGACGTGGCGGCCGTCGGCGAACATCGGCCGCACGACGCACACGTCGGCCTGGTGCGTGCCGCCGTCGTACGGGTCGTTGTGGAGGTAGACGTCGCCGGGCTGCCACGGCCCGTTGGCCTGGCGGATGACCGCGGCGATCGCGCCCTCCAGGCCGCCCGCGTGCACGCCGACACCCTGGTCCTGGGCGATCATCTGGCCGTCGGCGTCGAAGATGCCGCACGTGAAGTCCTCGCCGTGGCAGAAGCACGTCGAGTACGCCGTGCGCGTCGTGGTGATCACCATCTCCTTGACGGTGTTCACGAGGTAGGACCGCAGGATCTCGGCGGTGAAGGCGTCGGTCTGCACGGTGCTCACAGGTCCGTCTCCGATACGAGATGGCCTGCGCGCAGCACCGCGCGGCGGCCGGGGGGAATCACGGTCACGGTCGAGCCCTCCTCGACGAGCAGGGGACCGGCTTGGCCATCCGTTCCGAGGTCGTCACGGGTGACGACCGGCACCTCGGTGCCGAAGAGCCGCAGCTCGCGCGACGCCCCGGCCGACGGCGGCGCGACCTCCGCGCTCGCCGCCTCGCCGATCGCGACATCCGGCCGCAGCCCGACGAGCGTCACCCAGCAGTCGACGGCCTGCACCGGGTCGGCCAGCCGCGTGCCGAAGCGCCGCTCGTGCTCGGCCTCGAAGCGCTCGGCCAGCGACGCCGGGTCACCCGCGACGGGCATCGCCAGCTCGTGCCACTGGTCGGCGTAGCGCAGCCCGACCCAGCGCTCGGTCAGCAGGTCCGGGACGTCGGTGCCCGCCAGGCGGGCGGCGGCCTCGCCGCGCAGCTCCTCGAAGACCGCGTCGACCTCCGGTGTGCCGACGGCCTCGACGGGCGCCAGCAGCGTGCGGGTCTCCGACACGCGCACGTCGGCGGTCAGCAGCCCGACGGCCGACAGCACGCTGCTGTGCGCGGGGACGATGACGGTGCCCATGTCGAGCTCCGCCGCGACCCCGGTCGCGTGCTGCCCACCCGCGCCGCCGAACGCCACGAGGGCGCAGCTGCGCGGGTCGATGCCGTGGCGGACCGTGACCTGGCGCACGGCCTGGGCCATGTTCGCGTTGACGATCTGGTGCATGGCCTTGGCCATCTCGACCGCGTCGACGCCGAACTGCTCGCCGAGCCCGGCCAGCGCGGTCTCGGCCGCGTCGCGGTCGAGCGCCAGGCTCCCGCCCAGCAGCCCGCCACCGCCCAGGATGCCGAGCACGAGATTCGCGTCGGTGACCGTCGGCTCGGTGCCGCCGCGCCCGTAACAGGCCGGTCCGGGCAGGGCGCCCGCCGACCGCGGGCCGACCTGCAGCGCGCCGCCGGCGTCCATCCAGCCGATCGAGCCGCCGCCCGCGCCCACGGTGCTGATGTCGATCGACCGGGTCCGCGCGGGGACGCCGAACGCGACGTCGAACGTGTCGCGCTCGCGCAGCTCGCCGTCGCGGATGAGGCAGACGTCGCAGCTCGTCCCGCCCATGTCGAGCGTGATGACGTCGGCGATGCCGAGCTCCCGCGCGACCTGCCGCGCCGCGAGCACGCCCGCCGCCGGGCCGCTCAGCGCGAGCTGGATCGGCCGCTCCGCCGCGTCGGGCGGGGTGACCACGCCGCCGGCGGAGTGCATGTAGAGCGTTGGGGCGTCGATCGCGCCGCGCAGCTCCTCGGCGTACGCGCGCATGGCGGGGACCGCGCTGGCGTTCAGCGTGGCGGTGGACACGCGCTCGTACTCGCCCATCCGCGCGTCGACGTCGGTCGCGCACGTCACCGGGCGGTCGGGGGCGAGCTCGCGCCAGACCTCGGCGACGACCCGCTCGTGCGCGGGGTTGGCGTACGCGTTGTAGAGCGACACCGCGAGACAGTCGACGCCCGCGTCGAGCAGGGCGCGGCACGCGGTGGCGATCTCGTCTCGGTCGACCGGCTCGGACTCCGAGCCGTCGCGTTCGATCCGGCCGCCGACCTCGAGCCGGAGGTGGCGCGGCACGAGCGGCGCCTCCTTGCGGTAGTGCGCGGCGAACGTGCGCTCGCGGAACGAGTACTGGATCTCGAGGATGTCGCGGAACCCGCGCGTGGTGATGAGGCCGACCGCCGCGCCGGTGCGCTCGATGAGGAGGTTCGTGACGGTCGTCGTGCCGTGGCTGAACTCGGTGACGTCCGCGGGCGTCGCGCCCGCTGCCTGCAGCGCGGTGATCGTGCCCTCCGCCGGGCCGGTGCCGCTGTTCAGCGCCTTGCCCAGGCGCATGACGCCGTCGTCGCCGAGCGCGACGAGGTCGGTGAACGTCCCGCCCACGTCACAGCCCACCTTCATGACGCCGCCAGGGTCGAGGAGTGCATGTCGAGGAACGCGTCGATGACGTCGATCGTCCGGTCGATGTCCGCGTCCGTGTGCGCCGCGGAGACGAACCCGCGCAGGGTGCCCGCACGCCGCTGCATGAAGATCGCGTGGTCGCGCAGGTGGTGGCGGAAGGCGAGGTTCAGCTCCTCCGTCCCGTGTTCGAGCGACGCCGCGAGGTCGCGCACGTCACGCACCTTGCGGGTGTGGAAGTAGAGGTTCCACGCCGCGCCGTGGTGCTGGACGACGGCGTTCAGGCCGCGCGCGGCGATGGCCGCGTTCACCCCGACGGCCAGCCGGTCGCACGTGCGCACCGCGCGGGCCATCGCGTCGGTCGTCTCGAGCTCGTCGAGGACCGCGCTCGCGGCGGCCACGCCGAGCGGACCGCCGTTGAACGTGCCGCTGAAGAACACGTCGCCCGCGGGCGCGAGCTGGTCCATGAGCTCGGCCTTGCCGGCGAGCAGCGCGAACGTGTGGCCGTTGGCGATCGCCTTGCCGTACGCCGCGAGGTCCGGGACCACGCCCGACGGCACCGCCGCGCCTCCGACCCGCGAGCGAAAGCCGCAGATCACCTCGTCGAAGACGAGGACCGCGCCGTGGGCGTCGCACAGCTCGCGCGCCGCGCGCAGGTACTCGGGGTCGACGGTGATGCAGCCGCTTGAGTACAGCGCCGGCTCGACGAACAGCGCCGCGATCTCGTCGCCGTCCTCGGCGAAGCGCGCGCGCAGGGAGTCGATGTCGTTCGCGCTGACCGCGAGGATCGCCGCCGTGACCTCGGGCAGGACGCCCGACGAGTTCGGTACGGTCGGGGGCGTATGGGTCGGCGCGATGTCGCCGCTCGGCGGCACGGTGCTCGCGCCCAGGTCGGAGTGCCAGCCCTGGTAGCCGCCCTCGACCTTCACGATCTTGCGCCGGCCCGTCGCGGCCCGCGCGAGGCGCACGGCGTGGTAGAGCGGGTCGCTGCCGCCGCCCCCGCAGAAGCCGATCCGGTCGGCCTCGGGCAGGAGGTCGACGAGCCGCTCGGCGAGTGCCGCCTCGTGGATCTGCGCGCAGCCGACGAACGTCTGCCCGTCGGCCATCGCCTTCGCCACCGCGCCGTCGACGCCGGGGTGCGAGTAGCCGAGGATCGCGGTGCCGTAGCCGCCGTGGTAGTCGAGGTACTCGGTGCCGTCGACGTCCTCGATGTGCTGGCCGCGGCCACGCACGAACACGAGGGGGTACGGGTCCTCCCAGCGGCCCGCGCCGGTCACGCCGGAGGGCAGGAGACCCCGCCGGTAGGGCAGCATCTCCTCCGAGCGGGTGGTGTCCACGATGGTCATGACGCCTCCTGGAGGGCGGGGTCTTCGTCGAGCTCGAGAGGCGCCGGGTCGAGGAACCGGCGCAGGACGTTCAGGGACATCCGCGCGACGTTGTTGTCGTAGCGCTCGTACGCCATCGCGGCGGTCCAGCCGATCGAGCCGACGCTGAACACCGCGCCGCCCTTCGCGGTCGGCATGAGCGTGATGTCGGCGCGCACGTCGTCGCACGTGGTGCCGCCGAGGCGCAGGTGCGTGACGGGCACGTCCTCGCACACGAGCAGCACGAAGTCGCTGTGCCCGCCCTGCGACGTGGCGAGCACGAGGGCGTCCGGCGGGCTGCCGTAGCGCGGGTCCCACCGGTCGATCTCGTCCGACGCCGCGCCGCCCATGGAGAACCCGAAGTCGCCGATGACCTCGTCCTCGCCGATCCCGTCGAAGACGAACGCGGCGCGCGGGTCACGCGCGCCCGGTGACTGGTGGTAGCCGGGCGCGTCGGGGTCGAAGCCCTGTGCGGCGAAGCCCACGCCGACGAGCGCGTTGGGGGACCGCCCACGGTTGCGCCACAGCCCGCCCAACTCGCCCGTCGACGTGTGGTGCATCTCGCCGGCGGCCGACTCCCAGCAGCGGATGCCGCAGACCCCGCGGCGGATCTCCACGACGTGCTCGCGTTCGGGGTCGATGCTCGTGACCCAGTAGAAGCCGTTGCCTCCGAGGTACATGAGGCGCCCGCCGCCGTCGAGCCAGGTCTCCAGCGCGTCCATCATCGGTGCGGTCCAGTACTCCGGGTGGCAGCCGGTGATGAGCACGCGGTACGGCGCGAGCAGGTCCGCGCCCTCGGCGTGCAGGTTGTGGTCGGTGAGCACGTCGGCATCGACGCCCTCACGGTCCAGCCAGTCGGTGACGTAGAGGTCGGCGCTGAACGCGCGCGGGGCGTGCGTCTGCCAGTTGCGGTGCCAGGGCCGCATGTTCAGGACGGGCCTCCGGAAGCTCGAGAACGCGACGCCGGTGCCGTCCGTGTGCGTGTCGTAGAGCGACGAGCCCAGCTCGGGATGCTCGCGCAGGAGCAGGTCCCCGCGGTCGGGCAGGATCTCCATCCCCATGACGCCGGGCTCGTGCACGAACGCCCGCTCCTGCATCCGCTCGTTCGCGTAGGCGCCGTAGGAGACGGTGGGGAAGAGGACTGCGACGTCGGCGGTGGCGGTCCCGGCGGGAGGCAGCACGAAGAACGGCACGATGTCCTCGAGCTCGCCGGCCCGCAGCCGTGCGCCGTAGACGCCACTCGGCAGGTCGCCCGGAAGGTCGAGCCGGACGGTCGGGGTCCACCCGCAGTCCTCGAGGTCGTCGTCGTGGAAGTGACAGGCCGCGTAGTGGGCCGGCTCGAGGTCGGGATGGTTCGCCGCGCCGGTGTACGCGTGACCGGTCGCCGGACGGCTCGGGAGGTGGAAGAACGCGACGGCGGCGTCGGAGTCCGCGGCGCCGAGTTCCCAGGCAGCGAGCGGCGCGGCGGCGTCGAGGGTGTCGGGGGTCCGCGCGTCGGCCCACAGCCGGGGCGACTCGAGTTTGCCGTTGAAGACGCCCACGCCCGTGGGCTGTGGGGCGGCGGCGTCGAGCTCGGTGGCCGCGATCAGGACGGAGGTCGCGCGGACCGGCGCGCCGGCTGCGACGGTCCCCGAGGTGGCGTCCTCGCGCGGGGGCCAGCCAGCGGTCCGCAGCCAGAGCCCGATGGTCCCGGCGGCCGGATCGTGCGCGGCGACGACATGGGACCAGCGGCGCTCGGCGGGCCCGCGCTCCAGGCGGATCTCCCCGCCCGCGGCCTCGAGGACAAGGGCGCCGTCGGCGTCCAGCAGCAGGGTGAAGAGGTCGGGGCAGGCCAGCAGCCCCTGCCGGCGGCCGTGGGCGGGGGTGGTCGGCCAGAGCCACAGGTCGACGGTGAACGCGTCGAGTTCCGTGTCGTCGGGCAGCTCCCCGACGGCGAAGGATCCGCGGGCGACCGTCCGCAGCGTGGCCGGGTACGTGCCCGCGCCCGCCACGGCGACCTCGGTGCTGCGCGCACCTGGACCGTCAGGGTGCTCGTCGCCGCAGTACAGGCGGACGACATCGACGTCGACGGTCGGCGCGCTCGCGCTGACCATGACGTCGAGGCCCTCGCCCGGCCGGGCGCTCAGTCGATCGGCGTAGCCGAAGAGTGTTCCACTGGGTGAACGCGTGTTCCGCACGAGAGAACAGGCTGATCGGCGGTCGGGGTTCGCGGTAGCGCCGGGCGGGCCATCTCGTGTCCAAAGCGGTTCGCCACCCGGTCGAGTCGGCCCCGGGCCTTTCCGGTCAGCGCAAGGATGGGCGCAGCCAGCGTCCCGTCCCGACGTCGGCGACGACGTCTCCGTCCTGCGCGACCAGCGTCCCGCGCAGGAACGTCATGGCCACGCCGCCGTGCACCTCGCGGCCGGCGTACGGGGTCCAGCCCGCCTTGGAGTGCACGTCCTCGTTGCGCAGGGTGCGTCTGGCGGCGGGATCGACCAGGACGATGTCGGCGTCGAACCCGGGCCCCAGCGCGCCCTTGCGGTCCCCGATCCCGAGCGCGGCGGCGGGCCCCGCGCTGTAGACGGCGATCAGGCGTTCCCAGTCGAGCTCGCCGCGATGGACGGCGTCGAGCAGCAGCGGCATGGTGGTGTCGATGCCCGGGAGGCCGAACGGGCAGTCGTAGATGTCGCCCTCGGCTTTCTGGGCGAGGGTCGAGGGCGCGTGGTCGCTGGACAGCAGCGCGACCCCGCCGTCGCGCACCGCCGCCCACAGGTCGCGCCCCGCGGGAGCCGGCCGGGCGGGCGGCGTGAACTTCCGTGTCGGTCCGTGCTCGACGACCTCCGCCTCGTCGAGGAGCAGGTACTGCGGGCAGCTCTCGACGTCGAGCGCCGCACCACGCGCCCGCTCGCGCCGCGCGAGCTCCACCACCTCCGGCTGGCTGGCATGGGCGATCGTGACCCGCGCGCCCGTGAGGCGGGCGAGCAGCGCTGTCACGACGACCGCGGTCAGCTCCGCCTCGGACGAGCGCCACGCCGGCAGCACCCCGAAGTCGTCGCGCAGGGCGGCCCGCAGGCGGCGCTCGGCCCCCGCGGTCATCGACTCGTCCTCGCAGTGGGCGAGCACCCGGATCCCCGCTTCCGCGGCGGACCGCAGCAGCCGCAGCTGCATGTCGGGGTCGAGCCCCTGGATGCCGTGCGTCGTGCAGGTGAACGCCTTGATGAACGCGACACCGGCCTCGCGCAGCCGCCCGGCGTCCTCGAGGGTGTCGGGCGCGGCGTGCGCCCCCAGGACGTAGTCGACGACCGAGCGTTCTTCGAGGTGGCCGGTCTTCTGGCGCAGCTCCTCGGGCGTCCGCACCGGCCACCCGTGGGTGTGCTCGGCGACGCACGTGACCCCCGCGGCGGCCGCGGCGGCGGACCCGTGCGCGAAGTCCTCGCGCTCGACGGGGCCGGGTTCCATGAAGTGGACGTGCTGGTCGACCATGCCCGGCAGGGCGACGAGGCCGGTCGCGTCGATGGTCCGTGCCGCGCGGCCGGACGGGGCGTCGCGCAGCTCGCTGATGCGGCCGTCGGTGCCGACGGCGATCGTGCCGTGCCGGCGGCCCGCCGGGGTGACGAGCAGCGCGCCGGTGATCTCGAGTGCCGTCATGCCCGCGGGTACCGGGTCCGCTCGACGCGCGCCTCGCAGACCAGGCGGCCGTGGCTGATGACGAACCGCCGCGGTGGCTGCTCGGCCACCGCCGACCGCACGTCGGCGACCGGCACCACGACGATGTCCGCGCGATCGCCGGGCTCGAGCCCGTATCCGTCGGCCGTGCGCATCGCCCGCGCGGCGTTCACCGTGACCATGTCCATGACGGTCTCCAACTCGTCGGGCCAGGCGAGCTGGCAGGTGTGCGCCACGAACGAGGCGACCTCGAGCTGGTCGGCGCGTCCCAGCGGGTAGTAGGGGTCGTCGACGTCGTCCTGCCCGGCGAGGACGTTGACGCCCGCGTCGAGCAGGTCGCCCACGCGCGTCGTGCCGCGACGGATGGCGCCGCGGTCGTCGCGGCCGTGGAGCAGGAGCGAGATCTGCGGGTTCGTGCACACGGAGATGCCCGCCTCCGCGACCAGGCCGACCACGAGGCGCGCGTGCGGCTCGTCGTATGCCGCGAGGGCCCCCGCATGCGACACGGTCACGCGGCCCTCCCAGCCCGCCTCGATCGTGCGGTGCGCCAGGTACTCCAGGCTGCGCTGGGCGGGGTCGTCGCTGTCGTCGCAGAGCATGTGCACGTCGGCGTCGCGACGGCGCGCGAGGTCCAGGCAGAAGTCGACGTGCGCCCGCATCCGCTCGTCCGTGGCCTCGCCCGCGGGCAGGCCGCCCACGACGTCCGCCCCGGCCTCCATGGCCTCCTCGAACCGCCGCTCACCGCCGGGGTCGGCGTACAGCAGGTCCTGCGGGAAGACGGCGACCTGAACCTCGACCTCGCCTGCCCAGCGCTCGCGCAGCGCCACGAGCGCGCGGGCGCCGGTGGTGCCCGCGACGGCCTCGACGTCGGCGAAGGCCCGCATGCGCGTCGTGCCGTGGCGCAGCGCCTGCTCGACGACGCCGGACGCGCGGTCGACGATCTCGTCGACCGTGTAGGTCTCGCGGTGGCGGCGGTTGACCTCCCACATGCCGGCCCAGCCCGGCCACCGCGGCGGGCGCAGGGCGTCGCCGATGCAGGTCTTGTCGAGGTGCTGGTGGGCGTTGACGAACCCGGGGAGGGCCAGGCCGCCCTCGCCGTCGAGCGTCTGCACCGCATCGATGGCGAGCGCCGGGCCGACCGCGGAGATCGCGCCTGCGGCCACGGCGATGTCCACGGGGGCGGGATGTGTGCGGCAGCGCACATTGCGGAGCAGGAGGTCGGCGGGCATGGCGCCCATCATGCGCGCGCGGGGTCCTTGCGCGTATCGCCGCGGGGTCGGCGAACGACCCGAAAACCCCCGCCGTTCCGTCCAATGACGGAAAGGTCGTTCCGCTCAGTGGACGCCGGGGGCACGTCGGGGCCAGTTCTTCCTCCCGGCGGAATGTCGGGGTCGCTTCTGGACATCCGGGCGAACTGCCGTGCCGCTCGGCTTGGCCCGGGTGGCGCTATCGGGGCGGACCAACTGTCCGGATCATCGAAGTGCACCCCGAACCGGTTCTTCGGGGGACCCGGAGCCAACGCACCATCAATGGAAGGACCTCGTGGCCGTGGACACCCATTTCGGTCAACCGCATTCTCGTCGGACCCTGCTGAAGGTCGCCGGTGCCGGCACTGCCGCGCTCACCCTGCCGACCTTCCTGATCGCCTGCGGTGACGACGAGGAGACGGCCAGCAACACCGCAACCAGCGGGAGCGCCGACGCGCTGAAGGTCAGCCCCGGCAGTGACATCCCGAAGAAGACGGTGAAGTTCGGCATGGCGCCGTTCGCGGACGCCACGTTCTACGTCATCGCCATGGAGCAGGGCTGGTTCGAGGACGTCGGCATCACCATCGCCCCGGCCCCGACCGGCGTGAAGGTCACGCCGGACAACGTCGTGACGAAGATGGTCACCGGCGAAGCCGACATCGCGACGTTCTACGGCCCGGGCAAGATCGCCACGATGGCCAAGGCGCCCGAGCTGAAGATGTTCGGATTCAGCGACACCTACGTCGGCACGTACATTCTCGTGTCGCCCGAGGTCGACGTGAAGACCGTGTCCGAGCAGGTCGCCGAGGGCGTCCCGTTCGACGAGGCCATCAAGACCGCGATGGCGCCGATGAAGGGCCAGCCGGTCGCGTTCAGCAACACCGGCCAGCACCGCGACTTCCTCGACCAGGCGTTCAAGCTCGGCGGGCTGACCTACGACGATGTCGAGGTCTCGGCCACGACCGACTCGAAGATCCTGCAGCTCGCCAAGGGCGGCAAGACGAACTGGACGAGCCCGGAGGGTGCGGCCCAGAACATCGAGCTCCTGAAGGACGGCTGGAAGCCGCTGGTCTCGGTCGACGACATGCTCAAGGGCCTGCCCCCGGGCGACCCGCGCAGCGTCGCGGCCGTCGGCCACGAGGGCCCCGCCGCGTCCGACGAGTTCCTGGAGAAGGAGCGCGAGACCTGCCTGCGCTTCCTGTCGGTCATGTTCCGCACGATCGACGCGATCAAGGCGGACCCGGAGAAGTACCTCCCGGACCAGATCCCGTACCTCGAGAGCGTCAGCGGGACGAAGAGCTCGGTCGCCGACCTCCAGCAGATCTACAAGGTCAACGACCCGCTGATCCCGTTCGACGACCAGACGGAGTACTGGACGGACCTCCAGGCGCCGACGTCGTACACGACGATCTACAACGCGCAGATCAAGAGCGCCCAGGAGGGCGGCGTCCTCCCGAAGGGCAAGGAGTTCACCGCCGACGACGCGATCGTCGGCAAGGACTTCTACGACCAGCTCGTCGCACTGCGCAAGGCGTACGACGACATGCTGCCCGACGCGGAGGGCCTCAGCGGTGACGCGAAGGCGCTCGCCGACTCGGCCGCCGCCCAGTACGAGGCGCGCAACTACCTCGACGCGTACCGCCAGCTCTCGGCAGCCACGAGCGAGGCCTAGCCGACCTCGTGGCCGAACCCGCCTCCTCCTCGGCATCGACGCTGGCGCGTCCCGCACGCCGGCCGGCTCCCAGCCGGTCGGCGTCCGGGGTGCTCTACCGCATGCGGTCGGGCGCCATCTCGGCGGGCCTCGCGTTCAGCGGGGTCGCGATCGTGGTCGGCCTCTGGTGGCTCATCTCGCTCGGGGCAGACCCGGTGCGGGTGCCGTCGCCGCAGGTCGTCTATGACGCCCTCATCACGGGCTGGGAGAACATCCCGGCGCTGTCGTTCGTCGCGTTCCAGAGCGGCGGCATCAAGCAGGCCGTGACCTACACGACGGTGAACGTCATCGTCGGCGTGGGCATCGGCGCCGCCATCGGGTTCGTCCTCGGCGCCCTGCTGGGGCGGGCACGGCTGGCCCGCGAGCTGCTGTCACCCGGGCTGTTCGTGCTCAGCACGGTCCCGGTGCTCGTGCTCGCGCCGTTCCTGACGATCTGGTTCGGCACGGCACGCTTCGTGCAGGCCGGCCTGGTGATCGTCTTCGCGCTGGTCACGGTCGCCGCCGTCACCCAGCAGGCGACGCTGGACGTGGGGGAGCGGTACACGAACTACGCCGCGTCGCTGGGCGCCCGTCGCAGCCTGCTGCTGCGCGCGGTGATCCTCCCGGCGATCGTCCCGGCCGCGATCGGCGGTATCCGTGTCGCCGCGGCGGCCGGCTGGAGCTTTGCCACCGTCGCCGAGCTGCTCGGCGGCAACAAGGGCGTGGGGAAGCTCATTCAGACCATGCAGGGCCTGTCGGCGACCGCCGACATCATGGCCGCGGTCATCGCGCTCGGCATCGTCGCCGTGCTCGTCGACGGCGTGATTCGTTTCGTCGGACAGTGGGTGGTGAGATGGCAGGAGTAGTCATGGACGGCGGCGTCGCGACAGCGGCGCCCGCGATCGAGCTGCGTGACGTGCGCAAGACGTTCCGGCTGGAGTCGGGGGAGGAGGTCGTCGCGGTCGACGACGTCACCCTCACCGTGCCGGAGGGCGAGTTCGTCTGCGTGCTCGGCCCCTCGGGCCACGGGAAGTCGACGATGCTGAACATGATCGCCGGCTTCGCCGAGCCCACGGCGGGCGAGGTGCACAGCGGCGGCGAGCCGGTCGAGGGACCGGACCCGCGCCGCGGCGTCATCTTCCAGCGCGACACGCTGTTCCTGTGGAAGCGCGTCGCCGACAACATCGGGTTCGGCCTGCGCGCCAAGGGCGTGCCGAAGGAGGAGCGCGACGAGATCGTCGCGCGCTACCTGCGGATCATCGGCCTTGAGAGCTACGGGCGCGCATGGCCCCGGCAGCTCTCGGGCGGCATGCGCCGCCGTGTGGCGATCGCCGCCGTGTTCGCCAACGAGCCCGAGGTCCTGCTCATGGACGAGCCGTTCGTCGGCCTGGACTACGCGCGCCGTGCGACGCTGCACCAGGTGCTGCTGGACCTGTGGGAGCGCTCACGGCCGACCGTCTTCTTCGTCACGCACGACGTCGACGAGGCGCTGGCGCTCGCCGATCGCATTCTCGTCGTGGTCCGGGGCCAGGTCGCGATGGAGCAGCGGATCGAGCTGCCCCGCCCGCGGTCGGTCAGCGACCTCGGCCACGGCGACCTCGCGGACCTGCGCACGCGGATCCTCGAGCACCTCGAGCTGGGATCGCGGACGGCGTGAGCGCGACCGCCGTCACCGCCCCGCCGCGCAAGCGGAGCGTCGCGCGAACGCCCGGCGAGCGCTCGGCCAAGGCCATGCGCCCGTGGGTCGTCCTGGCGTCCCTCGCGTTCATGGTCGTGCTCTGGCACGTCGTCAGCGCGCTCGCGGGCGACAACAAGTCGGGCGAGGCGATGGTGCCGACGATCATCGACATCGGCGGGTCGGTCGACCGGTTCGCCGACTACTGGCGCGGCGGCCTGGGCGTCGAGGCGACGCGGACCGGGGGAGACATCACGTTCATGGGCGTCGTGCTCGGCTTCGCCTACAACGTCGGCCTGTCGATGCTGCGCCTGCTCGCCGGCCTGATCCTGGGCATCGGGGTGGGCATCGGGCTCGCGGTCTGCGTGAGCTGGTCGCGGGTGCTGCGAGACATCTTCACGCTCCCCGGCCACTTCGCCCGCATGCTCCCGCTGCTGGCGATGGTGCCGCTGTTCAGCCTGTGGTTCGGCAACACCGAGCACGGGTCCGTGCTGTTCGTCGCCTTCACGTCGTTCGCGCTGACGTTCGCGATCGCGCTGACCGCGATCGGCAACGTCGCGTCGTACTACGCCCAGTTCGCGCAGAGCCTCGGCGCGAGCCCGGCCCGCACGTACCTCGAGGTCGTGCTGCCCGCGGCCCTGCCCCAGCTGCGCGCCGGCATCCTGCTCGCGGTCGGCTTCGGCTGGAGCGCCGTCATCGCCTCGGAGTACCTGGGCCAGGAGTACGGCCTGGGGCACATCGTCCAGAACGCCGAGTTCTTCGGCCGGACCAACCTGCTGGCCCTGGTCGCGCTCATCACCCTCGTCCTCGCGGCGGTTTCGCTGTGGGCGGCGAGCCGGGCGCTCGACTGGGCCACCCGCTGGGCGGAGTAGCCATGGCGGCACCGAGCATCACGAAGGCGGCCCTCGACGCCGCAGGGAAGGACGCGGCATGAAGCGGGTCGGCATCGACATCGGCGGGACGTTCACGGACCTCGTGTGGTTCGACGACGCGACGCAGCAGGTGGGCAAGGCCAAGACGCTCTCGACGCCCGATCCGCTCGACGGCCTGTCGGACGCGATCGCCGCGGCCGAGCTCGAGCCGGCGGACATCGGCCTGTTCCTGCACGCCACGACGATCGTCACGAACCTCGTGCTCGAGCGCCAGGGCGCGGTGGTCGGCCTGGTCTCCACGCGCGGCTTCCGCGACCTGCTGGAGATCGGCTCGGGGCTGAAGCCCAACCCGTACGACGTGCAGTGGTCGCCGGTCGAGCCGCTCGTCCCGCGCTGGCTGCGTGCCGAGGTCGGCGAGCGCACGCTGGCGACCGGCGAGGTCACCGCCGCGCCCGACCGCGAGGAGATCGCCGCGGTCCTGGACGACCTCGTGGAGCAGGGCTGCGACGCGGTTGCGATCTGCCTGCTCAACGCGTACGCGAATCCTGCGAACGAGCTGCTCGTCGAAGAGGTCGCCCGCGAGCGCCACCCGGACCTGCGGATCTCGCGCTCATCGGAGATCGATCCGCGCATGCGCGAGTACGCCCGCGCCAGCACGACGGTCGTCAACGCGTACGCGCTGCCCGCGTTCTCCTCCTACGCCGAGCGCCTGCGCGACAGCCTGGGTCTCGGCACCGAGGTGCGCTTCATGCAGTCCAGCGGCGGGGTGGTCGGCGTCGACGAGGCGGCCAAGGCGCCCGTGAACCTCGTGTACTCCGGTCCGGCGGGCGGCGTGCTCGGCGCCCGGCGGCTGGGCCGCGCCGCGGGCGTGCCGCACCTCATCACGCTCGACGTCGGCGGGACGAGCTCGGACGTCTGCGTCATCCGCGACCAGGAGGCGGGCGACCGCGACGAGCTCGAGCTGGAGTTCGGCATCCCGATCCGCACCCAGACCCTCGACATCTCCGCGATCGGCGCGGGGGGCGGCAGCATCGCGCACGTCGACGTGGGCGGCGCCCTGGCGGTCGGGCCGGAGAGCGCGCGCAGCACGCCGGGGCCGGCGTCGTACGGCCTGGGCGGCACGCGGCCGACGGTGACCGACGCGAACCTCGTGCTCGGCCTGCTGCGCGAGGACAGCCTGCTGGGCCGCAGCGGCATCCGGCTGGACCGGTCCAAGGCGGTGGCGGCGCTGGAGCCGCTGGCCGCGCACTTCGGCCTCTCCGTGCTGGAGACCGCCCGCGGCGTCTACCGCACCGTGAACGCGAACATGGCCCAGGCGATCCGGGAGATCACGGTCTTCCAGGGCATCGACCCGCGCGAGCACGCGCTCGTGGCGTTCGGCGGCTGCGGCCCGCAGCACGCCGTGGAGGTCGCGCGCGACGTGGGCATGCGCGACGTGATCGTCCCGTGGATGCCGTCGGTCTTCAGCGCGCTGGGCCTGCTCGGCGCGTCGCTGGCCAAGAGCGAGAGCCGCACGCTGCTCGTGCCCGTCGACGAGCGCGGCCTGGCCGACGCCGCCGCCGCGCTGGAGGAGCTCGAGGCTCGGGCCGCCGCGTCGCTGGAAGGCGACCCGGTCGTCGAGGAGATCGTCGTGACGCGCATCGGCTACCTGCGCTACGTCGGGCAGTCGCACGAGCTGCCCGTGCCGCTCACCACGCTGGACGCCGACGCGATCCGCACCGCGTTCGAGGACGCCCACGAGCACCGCTACAGCACCCGGCTCGGCGATCCCGTCGAGCTCGTCGACCTGCGCGTCACCGCCGTCGGGGTGGTGGCCGAGCCGCCGCCGCCCGTCTGGACCGGCGGGCGCACCGATCCGATGCCGGTCGCGATGGCCGAGACGGCCGACGGCCCGACCCCGGTCTTCGACCGCGACGCTCTCGCGGCCGGCGTCGTCCTTCCCGGTCCTGCCCTGATCGAGGAGTCCGACAGCACGACCTTTGTCCCCACCGACGCCGAGGCGATGATCGATGAGCACGCCAACATCCGCATCACGCTCCCCTGAGCGCACCGAGGACCCGTTCCTCGACGAGATCCTGCGCAACGCCTTCCTCTCGGCGGTGCGCGAGATGATCGGCGTGACGGTCCGCGCCGCGTACTCGACCTGCCTGAGCGAGGCGCTGGACTTCACCTGCGGGCTGTTCGACGCCGAGGGGCGCCTGTTCGCCCAGGCCGGCGGCAACCCGGTCCACATCGGGGCGCTCGACGAGGAACTGCAGGCCGTCCTCGCCGCGGTCGGCCCGGTCGAGCCCGGTGACGTGCTCATGCACAACGACCCGTTCGAGGGCGCCGACCACCAGTCCGACGTCATCGTCTGCGTGCCGATGTTCAGCGACGGCGTGCTGCTCGGTTTCAGCGTCAACCGCGGGCACTGGTCGGACATCGGCGCGATGTTCGCCGGCGGCTACGGGCTGGCGCACCACGTGGTGCAGGAGGGGTTGATCATCCCGCCGTGCAAGCTCATGCGCGGCGGGGAGATCAGCCGCGAGGTGCAGCAGTTCATCCTGCGCAACGTCCGGATGCCCGACCAGGTCTGGGCCGACATCCAGGCCCAGATCGCGTCCGCCCGCGTGGCGGCCGAGCGCGTGAGCGACCTCGTCGAGCGGTACGGCATCGGGCAGGTCCAGGCGGCGATCGACCACAGCTACACGTACGCCGCGCGCCGCTTCTCCGAGCGGCTGAAGATCATCCCCGACGGCGTGTACACGGCCGAGGACGCGCTCGACGACGACGGGTTCGGCAACGGCCCGTTCCCGGTCGTCGTGACGGTCACGAAGCAGGGCGAGCGGATCTCGGTCGACCTGACCGGGTCGGCGCCGCAGGCGCAGGGGGCGGCGAACTGCACGATCGCCGGGGCGAAGGCCGCGGTTTACACCGCACTCAAGGCGATCGTCGATCCCGAGGCCCCGTTCAACTCCGCGGTGGGGGACCTCATCGAGATCATCGCGCCGGAGGGCACGATCGTGAACCCGCGCTGGCCGGCGCCGGTCTGCTGCGCTCCCGCGGACTCGACGACGCGCATCTACGAGACGACGCTCCGCTGCTTCGTCGACACGTTGCCCGAGCGGGTCACCGCGGGCAGCTACTCCAGCGGGCTGAACGCCCCGGGCTGGGGGACGACCGACGACGGCCGCGAGTTCATGTGGTACGCCCTGGGCGGCGGCGGGGGAGGCGCCCGCGCGCACGCCGACGGCCTGACGACGCAGTGGCACAGCATGGCCATGTGCGGCAACGAGTCGATCGAGGTGTGGGAGGCGCGCTACCCGGTGCGCTTCGAGAAGCGCGCACTGCGCACCGACTCGGCGGGACCCGGCCACATGCGCGGTGGCGTCGGCGACGAGCGGGTCTTCACCTGCACCGCGGACACGCTCGTCAGCGGGTTCCTGGACCGGTGGAAGTCCGCGCCGTGGGGGACGCTCGGCGGGGAGGACGGCGACAGCAACGCCTTCGCCGTCGAGCGGGAGGGCAAGCGCCTGACGATGCGCGACCTCGGCCTGGAGTCCGACGGCAAGTTCACCAACGTCCATCTCCGCGCGGGCGACGCGTTCGTCGTGCGCTCCGGCGGCGGCGGGGGCATGGGCGACCCGCGCACGCGCGACCCCGAGCGCGTGGCCCGGGACGTGCGGGGCGGCTACGTCTCGCCCGATGCCGCGCGCGAGCGCTACGGCGTGGTGCTCACCGATGAGGGCGCGGTCGACGCCGCTGCCACCGCCGCGCTGCGCGAGGGCGGCGCCTGATGCTGGAGATGGACCACGCACGTGTCGCCGAGCGCCAGGACCTGACGATCCGGACCGCGAAGTCCGCGGCGTTCCACGAGCGCGCGCAGCGCAGCGCGCCGCTGGGCGTCATCGGCGGCGGACGCTACTGGCGCCCGTACCCGCTGACGATCGTCAAGGCCGCCGGCTCGCGGCTCTGGGACCTCGACGGCAACGAGTACCTCGACTACCACGGGTCGTTCGGCCCGTCGGTCCTCGGCCAGAACCACCCTGAGGTGCGCGAGGCCGTCCTCGAGGCGATGGACCGCGGCGTGTTGTTCGCCCTCCCGCACGAGGCGGAGATCGCGCTGTGCGAGAAGGTCATCGAGCTGATCCCCAGCGCCGAGAAGGTCATCCTCACCTGCGCGGGCACGGAGGCGACGTACCACGCGATCCGCGTGGCGCGGGCGTTCACCGGCCGTGAGCGCGTGGTGAAGTTCGAGGGGCATTACCACGGCTGGCACGACGCGGTGCAGCAGAGCCTGAAGCCGTCCCTCGACGTCGCGGGCCCGCCCGAGGCGCCGCACACCGTCCCGGTCTCCGCCGGCACGCCGGCCGCGGTGACCGCGCTGACGACGGTGCTGCGCTGGAACGACGCCGACGCGCTGGAGGCCTACCTCGAGCAGGCCGGCGACGAGGTGGCGTGCGTCGCGCTGGAGCCGATCTCCCACGCGTGCGGCGTGCTCCTCCCGCAGCCCGGGTTCCTGGCGCGCGTGCGCGAGCTGTGCGACCGCCACGGCGTGCTGCTGTTCTTCGACGAGATGATCACCGGCTTCCGCCACGCGCTCGGCGGCTGCCAGGAGCTCTACGACGTGACGCCGGACCTCACCGCGTTCGGCAAGGCGGTCGCCAACGGCTTCCCGGTCTCCGGCCTCGCGGGCCGCGCCGACGTCATGGCGTTCATGGAGCCGGAGGGCCCGGTGTCGTACTCGGGCACGTTCAACGGCGAGCTCGTCTGTGTGGCCGCCGCGCTGAAGACGCTGGAGATCCTCGAGCGCGAGCCGGTGCACGAGCGCCTCTTCGCGGTGGGGGACCGGCTGTCCGCGGAGATCAACGCGGAGATCGCGCGACTCGGCCTGCCCGCCCAATGCCTCAACTTCGGCTCGATGTGGTGCCTGTACTTCACCGACCGCGAGATCGTCGACTACCGCGACATCGCCGCGTTCGCCGTGACCAAGGACACCGGCATCGACGCCGAGTTCCAGGCGCACATGCTCAGCAACGGCATCTACATGCAGCCCTTCTACACCAACCGCTGCTTCACGTCCTACGCGCACACCGACGCGGACATCGACCGCACCATCGAGGTCGTCGGCGACTTCCTCCGTACGCGCGGCGCGGACATCCACCGCGCGTACGACGAGGCCTACGCGGGCTAGACCCGGAACTCGGCCACAGCGCGCTCGAGCTCGCCCGCGGTCGCCTGCAGCGCCTTGGCGGCCGACGCGATCTCCTGCGTCGAGGCCGACGTCTGCTGCGTGGAGGCCGAGACGTGCTCCGTGGTCTCACTGGAGCGGTCCGCGACCTCGGCGACGCTCGCGACGTCACCCAGGACGTGCTCGGAGCCGCTGACCACGGCGCCGATCGCGCCGGTGATCTCCTCGACCCGGGCGGCGACCCCGCGGATGGCCGCTTCGATCGCGGTGAAGGCCTCGCGGGTGCGCTCGACGGTGGCGTCGCCCTGCTCGCTGCGTGCGGCGCCGGCGTCGACCGCGGTCACGGCCGCATCGGTCTGCGCCTGCATCTCCCCGATGAGTGAGGCGATGGAGGCCGTCGCGCGCTGGGACTCCTCGGCCAGGGTCCGGACCTCCTCGGCGACGACCGCGAATCCGCGGCCGTGCTCGCCCGCGCGTGCCGCCTCGATGGCGGCATTCAGGGCGAGCAGGTTCGTCTGCTCGGCGATGCCGTTGATGGTGTCGACGATGCCGCCGATCTCCCGGGACCGCTGGCCCAGGGCCGCGATGGCCTGGCTCGCGTCGGCCGACGCCTCGCGCACGACGCGCATCGCCTCGGTGGCGTCGTTGGCCGCCTGGAGCCCCTCGTCGGCGGCGACGCGCGCCTGCTCGGCCGCGTCGCTCGTGGCGTGCGCCTGCTCGGCGGAGTCCCGCGAGGCCTGGGCGATCGCCTCGGTCGCCTCACGCGTGCTGCGGACCGAGAGCTGCTGGTCGCGAGCGCCCACGGCGACCTGCTCCATGGCGGTCGCGATCTCGTCGACCGCGCGGCTGGCCTGCTCGGACGTCGTCGCCATCTCCTGCGAGGCGTTCGTCAGCGTCGCCGCGGAGCCCGAGACGCGGCCCACGAGGTCCCGGAGGCGCTGGACCATCGCGAGCAGCGCGCTGCCCAGGACGTCGCGCTCCGAGCGGGGGGTGGGCTCGACGGTGAGATCGCCCTCGGCGATCCGGTCGGCGACGTTCGCGGAGTCGCGCAGGTAGGAGCTCATCCGGTCGAACGCGCCACCGAGGCGACCGAACTCGTCGCGGCTGCGGACGTCGACGTGATGGTCGGCGTCGCCCTCCGCGATGTGCTCGGCGACCTCGACCATCCGCCGGACCGAGCCGGTGATCGCCACGAACAGCGCGAGGAAGAGATAGATGCCGATGAGGACACCCAGGCCGCTGATCAGCAGGGTGCGCCGTTCGGCGGCCTTGAAGCCGTCGATGCGGACGCCGATGAGCCGGTCCATCTGCGGGGAGACCTCGGCCGCCAGGCCACTGGCCGCTGACGTGGTCGCGATGCCCAGCGCCTCGGCGGCACGCGGGTCGACGTCGGCGCCGACCGCCTGGTCGATCTCGGTGGCCTGCGCGGACGCGGCCTCGCCCAGCTTCTTCGCGGACGCGGCGAGCGCCGGCTTCAGCGCGTCGTCCTGGGTGTTCTCGTATGCCGTGTCGAGCCCGCCCTGCACGCCTGCGAGCGTGGACTCCAGGACGCCGCCCGCCGCGGCGAGATCGATCCGCTGGCGCATGGTCGGACTCGCGCCGCCCGCGGTCATGACGACCTGCTGGTCGGCCGCCTGGCCCGCGGTCTCGGCGAGGTTCGGGAGCTTCACGACCACCGCGTCCATGAGGTAGTACGTGTCGAGATCGGGGTCGAGGATGAGGTTCGACGTGTCGCCGGCCAGCGTGATGAGCCCGATGGCGGCGGCGTTGACCTCGGTGTGCGCGTCGTAGACGGCCTGGGGCGACCCGTCGGCCGCGGCCTCCAGGCCGGAGATCGCGCGCTGGAGCTTCGCCCAGGTCTCGGTCGTCTCGAGCTCCCCGCCGAGACGGTCGTCGACGGCGGTCATCGCGGCGGTCGAGCGCGCGACGCGGGTCCGCGCTTCGTCGAGGTCCGAGGGCAGATCAGCGGACGACTGGACGGCCGCCGAGCGCAGGAGCACGAGATCCTTCAGCAGCCCGTTTGCCGCGGCGATGTACTCGGCGCCGACGCGCTCCTTGGCGCTGAAGGCGATCTGGTCCTGCTGCTGGCCGCGGTACTGCGACGCGACGTACAGGGCGGGCGCGATGAGCACCACGCCGATGAGGCTGAGCTTCAGCGCCACCGACATGCGGTTGAGCAGGGCGGTGGCAGGGGCCAATGGAACGCGGAGCAGCGCGCGCATATCGGGAGTCCTTTCCCGTGGGCAGGGGTGAGCCGAACCAGCGGTTCAGATGGGAGACCAGTTGTCCCGCATCATCGGTTCTGGGGATGGCGAACTTGAGCGGCTCAGGCCGGAACGGGCGCGACGGGAGCTACCGCCGGCTCGGCGGCCGCGGGCTCCGGAACATCGATGAACGCCGGCGGGCAGATGTCGAGGTAGTGGTTGAACGACCACGACACGAAGCGCTGGCTGCGGAACAGCTGCAGCGCGGAGTCCATCAGCGGCCGCGGGTTCGCGACGCCGACGATCTTCTGGACGCGCAGCAGCCAGTCGTAGGCGAACCGGTGCTCGTCGTGGAACGCCGCGTAGCGCTCGAGCGCCTGCTCGCGCGTCTGCCGACCTTCGACGACGGCGCGCAGCTCGCGGCCGAGCGCGAGGCCGAAGTACAGCGCGGGACGGATGCCCTCCGCCGTCGTCGGCAGGCAGTGCCCGGCGCTGTCGCCGACGAAGAAGACGCTGCCCTCGGTCGCGTTGCGCAGCTTGTGCGGGATGTAGTTGCCCTGCCATCCCTTGGCGGGGACGCCCTCGTCGGCGGTGAGCTCGAGCGTCGGCTGCTTGACGTCGAGGGCGGGGTCGAACGACCCGACGCCGATGCGGACCTCGTCCTTGGCCGGGAACGCCCAGCTGTAGCCCGGGCCGATGTACTTGGGGTCGAGCCAGAGCTCGAGGTCCGGGGCGTGCTCGGAGATCGGCGGGTGGACCTCCAGGCCGCGCGACAGCGTGGCGTTCGGCGGCTGGATCGCGGTGCCGGTGCTCAGGACCCGGCGCCAGCCCAGCGCGTCGATGACGATCGGCGCGCGAAGGTCGCCACGGTCGGTGCGGACGGTCAGCAACTGGCCGTCGCCGTCCTGGGCGGGGACGAGCTCCTCGACCTTCGCGGTCTCGAACTCCGCCTCGCCCTGCTCGGCGAGCAGCTCGCACAGCTGGCGGTAGTCGAACGTCGAGAACGACCACGGCAGGGTCCAGCGGTGGTCCTTCGGCTCAGAGCCGAACTCGCGCCGGGGCCGGTGGATGAGCAGGTCGTGGAAGGTCTGGCGGATGGACGGGCCGAGGCCGAGCTTCTCCAGCCACTCCGTCGGCGCCGCGCAGGCGGACGTCTGCCGCTCGCCGATCTCGTAGCGGTCGATGACCAGGACGTTCGCCCCGGAGCCCGCCAGCTCGCGGGCGACCGTCAGCCCCGCGAAGCTCGCACCGCAGATCAGGACGTCGTAGTCCCCCGACAGCGGGGTGCGCGCGTCACCGCGCTTCGTGGCTCGTACCGGCATGGGGCCGATGATAGATGCCCATGACCTGGGAAGGAGGTGCGTGGCGCGCCGGGTCGCGGTAGCGTCGGCCCATGGCCCGCATCGCACTGGACCGGCCCCGCGCTCCGCACGCCGCCGCGGGCGCCGGGTGCTACGAGTCGCACTACCTGAAGGCCACCGACCCGGCGGGCGGCCGCGCGATCTGGGTGCGGCAGACCGCGCTCAAACGCCCGGGCCGGCCGGCCCGCCCGACGCTGTGGGCGACGGTCTTCGACCGCGCGGCGAGCGCGCCGCTGGCACGGCGCACGACGTTCGACGAGCCGCTGCGCGATCCCGGGGCCGGGACCTGGGCGCGGTTCGGCGGCGCGGAGATCGGCCCGGGCCGCGCCGCCGGGACCCTGGACGAGGTCACGTGGGACCTGACCTGGGACGGCGGCGCCGAGCCCAATCTCTACCTGCCGTCCGCGCGGCTGTACGACCGGCCGCTGCCGCGCTCGGGCGGCCTCGCGCTCCTGCCGGCGACCTGGGTCACCGGGCTCGTGCGCATGGGCGACCAGGCGTGGGAGATCGGGGGCTGGCCCGCGATGGTCGGCCACAACTGGGGCACGGATCATGCCGCGCACTGGGTGTGGATCCACGCGGCCCTGCTGCCCGATCGCGACGGGCGCGGCTGGGTCGATCTCATCCTCGCGCGCGTGGAGATCGGCCCGCTGCTGACCCCGTGGGTCGTGTCGGGCGCGATGAAGATCGACGGCGAGCGCACGCGCCTCGGTGGGCTCACCGCGCGGCTGCGCGGGTTCCGCGCCGACGTGACGCCCGAGCGCGTCGCGGTGCAGCTGCCCGGTGGCGTCGGTCTCGAGGTCCGCGGCGACCCCGCGGCGACGGTCACCTGGGACTACGCGGCACCGCACGGACCGGGCCGCGACGTCCGCAACTGCTCGGTCGCCGACGGGACGCTGACGCTTCCGGGCGGCCGGTCGCTCACCCTGGCCGGCGGATGGGCGCTCGAGGTCGGCCGCCCCTCGTCGCCGTAACACCCGAAGGCGCTACGCTCTCTGGCTCAATGGCAACTGCAACCGACGTAGAAAATACTCCCAAGGTCGTCGAGGGTTCTGACGGCCTGCTGCTCGAGATCGACGGGCAGATCGTTCCCAACTACGACGCCACGTTCGCACTCTTCGAGGAGGGCGACGTCGTCACCGGCGCCGTCGTGCGCATCGACAACGACGAGGTCCTCGTCGACATCGGGTACAAGAGCGAAGGCGTCATCCCCGCCAACGAGCTCTCGATCCGCAAGAACGTCGACCCCAAGGACGAGGTCGAGCTGGGCGAGGAGGTCGACGCGCTGGTCCTCACCAAGGAGGATCAGGACGGTCGCCTCATCATGTCCAAGAAGCGGGCGCGCTTCGAGAAGGCGTGGCGCCGCATCGAGGCCGCCGCCGAATCGGGCGAGCCGGTCGAGGGCACCGTCATCGAGGTCGTCAAGGGCGGCCTGATCATCGACCTCGGGGTCCGCGGCTTCCTGCCCGCCTCGCTCGTCGACATCCGGCGCGTGCCGAACCTCGACGAGTACATGAGCACCAAGATTGAGTGCAAGGTTATAGAGCTCAATCGCTCCCGAAACAACGTCGTCCTGTCGCGTCGCGCCGTCCTCGAAGAGGAGCGCAAGGAGCAGCGTCAGGAGATCCTCGACCGCCTTCAGCCGGGCGACATCGTCGAGGGCCAGATCTCGAACATCGTGGACTTCGGGGCGTTCGTCGACCTCAACGGCATCGACGGCCTCATCCACATCTCCGAGCTGTCCTGGTCGCACGTCAACCACCCGTCCGAGGTGCTCGCCATCGGCGACACCGTGCAGGTCAAGGTGCTCGACATCGACCGCGACCGCCAGCGCATCTCGCTGGGGCTCAAGCAGACGCAGGAGGATCCGTGGCAGCGGGTCGTCGACACGTACAACGTGGGCGACGAGCTCGAGGGCGCGGTCACGAAGGTCGTCACGTTCGGCGCGTTCGTCGAGATCCTCGACGGCGTCGAGGGCCTCGTGCACATCTCCGAGCTCGCCGGCCATCACGTGGAGAACCCGCGTGAGGTCGTCGCCCCGGGTGACGAGGTCAAGGTCAAGATCCTCGAGATCGACTCCGAGCGCCGGCGCCTGTCGCTCAGCGTCAAGCGGGTCGAGGGCCAGGTGCTGGAGCCCAAGGTGCTCTCGCCCGAGGAGGCCGGTGACCTCGACGACGTGCCCGAGCTCGGTCTGAGCGAGGACGTCTTCGCGGACATGGCCGCGCCGCCGGTGGTCGAGGAGGACGCACCGGCCGAGGCCGAGGCCGAGGTCGCCGAGGCGCCGGCCGAGGACGACTCCGACGTCGAGCCCGAGCTGCTCTCCGAGGACGCCGCGGTCGAAGCGCCCGAGACGGAAGACGCTCCGGCCGAGGAGGCTCCGGCGGAGGTCGCCGAGGAGCCCGTCGCCGAGGACGAGCCGGCCGCCGAGGCCGAGCCCGAGGCGTAGCGGCCCGCCGATCGCCATGTCGCCGGTGCCCTTCGTCGGCCTGACCGGCGGCATGGGCGCCGGCAAGTCCACCGCCCTGGCCGCCCTGCGGCGGCTGGGGGCGGTCACGCTGTCCACGGACGAGGTCGTCCACGAGCTGTACCGCACCGATGAGGTGCGTGACCTCGTCGTCGACCGCTGGGGCGCGGACGTCGCGCCCGGCGGCGTGGTCGATCGCGCGAAGATCGCCGAGCACGCCTTTGCCGCGCCGGAGGAGCGCGCGTGGCTCGAGCAGCAGCTCTGGCCGCGCGTGGGCCAGCGGGTGATCGACTTTCGCGCCCAGGCCGATGCGGCGGACCCCGCCCCGCCGGCCGCGGTCGTCGAGACGCCCCTGCTGTTCGAAGCGGGCATGGATGCGGCGTACGACGTGACCATCGCGGTCGTCGCGCCCGAGGACGTGCGCCGTGCCCGCGCGGAGGCGCGCGGCCACGCGGCGGTCGACGAACGGACGTCTCGTCAGCTCTCCCAGCAGGAGAAGGCAGACCGCGCGACGTACGCTGTCATCAACGACGGCAGCATCGAGGACCTCGAAGCGAAGCTGTCGGACGTACTCGCAAAGCTGTAGCCCGCCCATGAGCGCTCGCCCCACCGCACATCAGCTGCGCGGCGGATCGACATCCCGCCGCCGTCCCCCCGCCTCGAGGCGGGCGGATCGGTCCATGCAGCGCCGGCGCAGCCTGCGGCGGCGCCGGATGGCGATCGTGCTCGTGGCGATCGCGGCCGCCGTGGCAGGCGCCGCGCTGCTCGCCCCGCACCTGCACCACGCGGCCGAGGAGATCACCCTGCCACTGCGCCACGAGGACGTCATCCGCCAGCAGGCGCAGGACAAGGGCCTGCCCGCCGACCTCATCGCGGCCGTCATCTACACCGAGTCGCGGTTCCGCGATCAGACCTCGCCCGCCGGAGCCGAGGGGCTCATGCAGATCACGCCCGCGACGGCGCAGTACATCGCGCAGAAGTCCGGCGGCACGGAGTTCGAGCTGGGGGACCTCGCGACGCCGCAGATCAACATCGCGTACGGCAGCTGGTACCTGCGCTATCTGCTGGACCGCTACGGCGAGAACGAGCTCCTGGCCCTCGCGGCGTACAACGGCGGCGAGGGCAACGTCGACCGCTGGCTCGCCGAGCACGGCGCGGAGGGCAAGGTGTTCACCGCGGACACGATCCCGTTCCCGGAGACCCGTCACTACGTGCAGAAGGTCGAGGAGATGCGCGGGGTCTACCGCAGCACGTACGGCCCCGAACTCGGGCTGTAGACCGGCTGCAACCGCCATTGCGCCGCTGGCCGGTGCACCGACGCTCTGGCAGTCTGCGGCGCGGCGCCGGCCGCGGGACGGGGAAAACGCAGGACGCGACGGCGCCGTCCAGCCCTCCGAGCCTTGAAGGATCCATCGATGCGCCTGACGCGCGCGGCATTCGCCGCTTCGCTCACGCTCGCGCTCGCGCCTGTCGCGACCGTGCACGCTGACACGTACGCTGTCCACGCCTGTAAGACGCCCGCCGGTGTCGCCGCCCCTGCCGCCGGGTGGCAGGGCACGAAGGCCGGCAGCGCGGAGGCCACCAACGGCTGTGCCCCGACCGGGCTCGGCGTGGCGCTCATCGGCACGGGGCCGTGGGACGGGGGCACCGGGGCCAACCAGCAGTTCGCCGCGCCCGCCGACACGCGGATCGTCCGCGTCCGGATGCAGCGCGCCACGCGGGGGCTCGCGCCCAGCGGCGGCCAGGCGCTCGGCTACTACCTGCGGGCCGACGGGCGGGTGCTGGAGGGCTGCGCGCCCGGACCGGGATCGACCTGCGTCGGCGACCTCTCCGGTGAGGTCGACGCGGCCGGGCTCGACGCCGCGCTCGTGCGCTTCAACGCGGGCTGCGGCGCGTTCTTCCCCGACATCTGTGGCGGCGCCGCCCTGCGGGTCGACGCGACGGACGCGACCGTGACCCTGCGCGACACGCTCCCGCCGACCGTCGGCAACATCCGCGTGTCGGACAACGACGGCGCCTCGACGAAGGTCAGCGTCGGCTTCGACGCCGCCGACCGGGGCGGCGGTGTCTATCGCAAGCTCGTGAAGGTCGACGGCCAGCTGTACAGCGCCGAGCCGATCCCGGGGGACACGTGCACCGACGCCGCGCCCGCGGACGCCGATCCGTACCAGTTCATCGCGCCCGTGCCGTGCCCGACGGTCGCCAACGGCCTCGGCACGACGGTCGACGTGGGCAAGCTGCCGGCGGGCGAGCACGTCGTCGAGGTGCTGGTCGAGGACGCCGCGGGCAACGCGACCACGGTCTACGGACCGGCGACGCTGCCGCGGCTGAACGCCGAGACCGTCAGCGGGGCGGGCTCGCAGGCCGCGGCCGTGCAGGCCGCGCTGGGCGCCCGCGTCCACGTGTACTTCCAGAAGAACAAGAAGCGGTCGTACACCTCGCGCTACGGGCGCCGCGTCGTCGTGCGCGGCAACCTCCGGGACGCGAAGAAGCGCCCCGTGGTCGGTGCGCGCCTCGACGTCTACCACGTCGTGGGCGGCAAGCGGCGGCTGGTGAAGACCGGCCTGAAGTCACGGAAGGGCGGGCGCATCACGCTCATCCTCCCGATGAACATCAGCACGCGGAAGATCCAGTTCGCGTACCGGGCGCTGCGGCCCGGGCCGATCACGCACAGCCAGACGTTGACCCTCCGGGTCCGGGACGGCAAGGGCCGCCTGGTGACCAAGCCCAGGGGCGGCCGGGGACCCAGCTACTGAGCCCGTACGCGTCGGTAGGGTTGGGCGTATGAAGACGCCCGACCACCCCGTCGTCCGAGTCATCGAGCACTACGTCGCCCGCGTGATCTGCGGGCTTCCCGCGGGCCTGCAGCGGCTGATCGGGCGCGGTGTCGCCGCGCCTGAGGGCAGCCCGCCCGCGCCGGACATCGCGGCGCTGCTGACGATCATGGCGATGACCGGCGAGCGGGCCCTGGGCACGGGCGACGATCCCGAAGCCCGGCGCGCGTCCACGCGGCGCGGCTCCGCCACGGCGGCGTCGCGCCGGCCCGACCCGGTGCGTTCGCAGCAGGTCACGGTGGCCGGCGGCGCGGGGGACCTGCCCGCCCGCCTGTACATCCCGCCGGGGGACACGGGCGGCCGTCTGCTCGTCTTCTACCACGGCGGCGGGTGGGTCACCGGCGACCTCGACACGCACGACACGCCGTGCCGGCTGCTCGCCGTCCAAGCGGCGACCCGCGTCCTGGCCGTCGACTACCGGCTCGCGCCCGAGCACCCGTTCCCCGCGCCGGTCGAGGACGCCATGGCCGCCTTCGCGCACGTCGTCGAGCACGCCGCGAAGTTCGGCGCGCACCCCGAGCGGATCTCGGTCGCCGGGGACAGCGCGGGCGGCAACCTCGCCGCGGTCGTCTCTCAGCAGACGGCCGGCGGACCGCGGCCCGCGGCGGCGCTGCTCATCTACCCGGCGTGCGACTTCCGCGGCGGCACGGCGTCGCGCAGCCTCTTCGCCGAGGGCTTCCTGCTCGAGAAGCGCGACATGGACTGGTGCCAGGGCCGGTACCTGCCCGCAGGCCAGTCGATCGAGGATCCGCGCGTCTCACCCGTCTTCGGCGACATCGACGCCGCGCATCCCCCGACCGTCGTCGTGACCGCCGGGTTCGACCCGCTGCGCGACGAGGGGGAGACCTACGCGGCACAGCTGCGCGCGGCCGGTGTCCCGACGGTGCTGCGGCGCTACCCGGGGCTCGTGCACGGGTTCGCCAACGTCACCGCGCTGAGCCGGACGAGCCACGACGCGATGGTCGACTGCGCATCGGCGCTGCTCGCGGCGCAGGAACTTGACGTCCGCACGGGGGTTCCGGTCAGCTCCTGACCGCAATCGCCGCTAGCGTGGACGCATGCCCGAGTTCCGGCTCGATACGACGTTCACGCCCACCGCGGATCAGCCGAAGGCGATCCGTGAGCTGACGGCGAGCCTGGGCGACGGCGACCGCTTCAGCACCCTGCTCGGCGCGACCGGCACGGGCAAGACGATGACGATGGCCGGCGTCATCCAGGAGGTCCAGCGCCCGACCCTGGTCATGGCGCACAACAAGACGCTCGCCGCGCAGCTGTGCAACGAGTTCCGGACGTTCTTCCCGGACAACGCGGTCGAGTACTTCGTCAGCTACTACGACTACTACCAGCCCGAGGCGTACGTCCCGTCGCGCGACCTCTACATCGAGAAGGACTCGGCGATCAACGCCGAGGTCGAACGGCTGCGCCACGCCGCCACGGCCGCGCTGTTCGGCCGCCGGGACGTCATCGTCGTCGCGTCGGTCTCCTGCATCTTCGGCCTCGGCTCGCCGGAGACCTACGACATGAACATGCTCCTGCTCAAGCGCGGCGAGGAGGAGGCCGATCGGGACGCGCTGCTGCGCAAGCTCGTCTCGATCCAGTACACGCGCAACGACACCGCGCTCGGCCGCGGCACCTTCCGCGTGCGGGGGGAGACGCTCGAGGTGTTCCCCGCCTACGCGGAGACGGCGTACCGCGCGAGCTTCTTCGGCGACGAGATCGAGCGCCTGCAGGAGTTCGACCCGCTGACCGGCGAGATCCTGAAGGACGAGCTCGAGCACGTCGCGATCTGGCCGGCGTCGCACTACAACGTGCGCGAGGGGACGATCGAGCACGGCGTCGAGGAGATCGGCCGCGAGCTGAACGCCCGCTGCGCCGAGCTGGAGGCCGAGGGCAAGCTCCTGGAGAGCCACCGCCTGCGTCAGCGCACGCAGTACGACATGGAGATGCTGCGGGAGATGGGCTTCTGCAACGGCATCGAGAACTACTCGCGCATCCTCGACGGCCGTCAGCCCGGCGACCGCCCGTACTGCCTCATCGACTACTTCCCCGACGACTTCATCTGCTTCCTGGACGAGTCGCACCAGACCGTCCCGCAGATCGGCGGCATGTACCACGGCGACCGCTCGCGCAAGCAGACGCTCGTCGACTACGGGTTCCGCCTGCCGAGCGCGATGGACAACCGCCCGCAGACGTGGGACGAGTTCCTCTCCATCACCCCGCAGATCTGTTTCGTCTCCGCCACACCCGGCGAGTTCGAGCGCAACCACTCGAGCAAGATCGTCGAGCAGATCGTCCGCCCGACGGGCATCATCGACCCCGTCGTCGAGGTGCGCGAGACGAAGAACCAGATCGACGACCTCATGAACGAGGTGCGCAAGCGCGCGGACCGCGACGAGCGGGTGCTCGTCACGACGCTCACGAAGAAGATGAGCGAGGACCTCACGGACTACCTGCTCGAGATGGGCTTCAAGGTCCGGTACCTCCACAGCGAGGTCGACACCCTCGAGCGCATCCAGATCATCCGCGACCTGCGCCTGGGCGAGTACGACGTGCTCGTCGGCGTGAACCTCCTGCGCGAGGGCCTCGATCTGCCTGAGGTCTCGCTCGTGGCGATCCTGGACGCGGACAAGGAGGGCTTCCTGCGCGGGGAGACGTCGCTCATCCAGACGATCGGCCGCGCGGCGCGCAACCAGGACGGCACGGTCGTGATGTACGCGGACAAGGAGACCGCCGCGATGAAGACGGCGATCTCCGAGACGAACCGGCGCCGGGCGATCCAGGTCGCCTACAACAAGGAGCACGACATCACGCCCGCGACGATCGTCAAGGGCATCAGCGACATCGCGGAGTTCCTGCAGGGCGACAGCAAGGTCCCCGGCAAGCGCAAGCGCAAGCGCAAGGGCGCCGAGACCGAGAAGATGAGCGCCCACGAGCTCGAGCAGGCGATCGTCGAGGTCGAGGAGGAGATGCTCGCCGCCGCGGAGGACCTGCGCTTCGAGTACGCCGCGCAGCTGCGCGACGACCTGCGCGATTTCCGGCACCGCCTCGATCAGCTCGTGGGATCTGCGCCCTGAGGCCTTGTGCAATCCGCGCCCTGAGGGCTTGATTGCATTGGACGAACTCGCCTGCGGCTCCTTCGTCCGTGACGTGCAGGACGCCGTCCTGCGGTGGTACGACGAGCACGCCCGCGACCTGCCGTGGCGGCGCACCCGCGACCCCTACGCGGTGCTCGTCAGCGAGTTCATGCTCCAGCAGACCCAGGTCGCACGGGTCGCGCCGCGCTTCGAGGCGTGGCTGGAACGCTGGCCCGACGTCCACGCGCTCGCGGCCGCCACGCCCGCCGACGTCCTGCGGGAGTGGGTCGGGCTCGGCTACAACCGGCGGGCGCTGCGGCTGCACGCGTGCGCCGAGGTCGTCGCGCGCGAGGGCTGGCCGGCCGACGCCGCCGGGCTCCGCGCGCTGCCCGGGGTGGGCCCGTACACCGCCGCGGCCGTCGCGGCGTTCGCGTTCGGGGAGGTCGTCGCGGCGGTCGACGTCAACCAGATCCGCGTGGTCACGCGCGTGTGCGGGCTCGACGACGCGCCTCCGCGCGAGGTCACCGCACGCGCCCACGCCCTGGTTCCGGCCGACCGGCCGGCGGCGTGGAACCACGCGCTCATGGATCTCGGCGCGACCATCTGCCGGGCGCGGACGGCGGACTGCGCCGCCTGCCCTGTGGCGCGCCACTGCGCGTCGGCCGGCAGGGTCCGGTTCGCGCCGCGCGCGACGCCCGGCAACGGCGCCAGGCCGAGGTTCGAGGACACCGATCGGTACGTGCGCGGCCGCGTCATCGCGGCGCTGGCGCGAGGCGACGCCCTGCCGTCGGACGTGGGCGCCGAGCGCCTCGAGCGGGCGCTGAACGGGCTCGCGCGCGACGGCCTCGTGGTTCGTGACGGGGACGACGTGCGACTCCCGTAGCGACGGTGCGGTACGCACGGACGCGTGCAGGGCGAAAAGAACCTGCTCAGGCGGGGTATCGTTCCCCGACCGTGGCCTTCGACCGGCAATCCATCGAACGGCGTGACTTCCCGATCGCGCGGCAGGGGTACGACCCGGCGACTGTCGATCGGCACCTGAGCGCCATCGCCGACGCGTTCGACGAGCTGCGCACGCGCTCGGCCGCGGGCGGACTCGACGCCGGCACCCGTCGCCTCCAGGCCCAGCTCGACGGCGTGCACCGGGAGATGGAGACGCTGCTGACCTCGCTGCGCGCGGGTGCGGCGCGCGTCGCCGAGCGGCTCGCGGCGGTCGAGGGTGAGCTGCCGTCGGTCGTGCCGCAGCAGCCCGCCCGGCAGGCCGTCATCCCACCGCCCGTACCGGTGCCCGCACCGGCCGCGGCTCCGACGCCCGCGCCGGTCCCCGCGGCCCCGCCGGCGAACGACGTTCCGGCCGACACGGAGGGCGCCCGCCTCGTGGCGCTGGACATGGCGCTGGCCGGCCAGCCGCGCGAGCAGGTCGACGCGTACCTCGCCGAGCACTTCGCCGGCGTGGACCGCACCGCGGTCCTCGACGCCGTCTACGCGTCGATCTAAGGAGCCTCGGGGGGCAGCCGCCCCCCGGACAACATGTGGACCCCGCTGTCGACCAGGCTCCGCAGCGCGTCGGGTTCCAGGCTCAGCTCCGTGTGGCGGAGGTTCTGCGCGGCGATGCCGAACATGGACCACCAGACCAGGCGGCTGGCGGTCTCGGGCGGGGTGCCGTGGAGCTCGTCGCGTTCTGCGGCCTCCTCGAAGAGCGCCAGGAGACGGGCGTAGCTTGCCGCGATCCGCTCGCGGACGTGGCGGCGGACCTCGGGGTTCCACGTCGCCTCGGACCATTCGATCGCGCCCATCAGCCGGGCGAGCTCCGGATGCTCGACGGTGAACGCCACGTAGGCGCGGCACCACGCCCGGATCCGCTCCCACGGAGGAAGGGGCAGGTCGAACGCCGCAGCCAGGTAGTCGTCGAGCAGGACCGCTTCGGCGCGGAGCATGACGGCCGAGTACAGCCCCGACTTGTTGTCGAAGTGCAGGTAGACCGTCCCGACCCCGACCTCGGCGTCCGCGGCGATGTGCTCGACCCGGGTGCCCGCGTAGCCGTTGGCCAGCAGGTGGCGCTGCGCGGCATCGAGGATCTGCCGGCGGGTCGCCTCGCCGCGGCGATTGCCGGGAGTCACGAGCTAGCCGTCGGACTGCCGTGGTTCGCCCGCGGTACGGGCTCCGGAGACCATCTTCAGCCCGTCGTCGACGAGCGCGTGCAGCGCCTCCGGCGGCAGGCTGAGATCCGCGTGGCGGATGTTCAGCGCGCAGATCCCGTACATCGCCGACCACACGAAGCGGTTGGCGCTGGCGGGATCGACCCCCGCCAGCTCGCCCATCTCCGCGGCCTCCTCGAAGACCTCGAGGAGCTGGGCATCACGGGTGCGGACGCGCTCGCGGAGATCCTGGTCGAGCTCGGGTGGCCGCGCGGCCTCCCACCATTCGACGATCGCCATGAGCCGCGCGCGGTCCGGGTGCTCGACGGTGAACCACACGTACGCGTGGCACCAGGCGCTGATGCGCTCCCAGGGCGAGCACTCGAGATCGAACACGGGCGCGAGGTACTCGTCGAGCAGGACCTCCTGGGCGCGCAGCAGCACGGCGGAGTAGAGGCCCTCTTTGTTGCCGAAGTGCAGGTAGATCGTGCCGACGCTGACGTGGGCCTCGGCCGCCACGTGCTCCACGCGGGTTCCGGCGTACCCGTGGGCGAGGAACTCCTGCTCGGCGGCGTCGAGGACGTGACGGCGCGTGGCGTCGCTGCGGCTGGTCGGCGGCATCAGGTGGGCCGCAGCAGCGCCGAGATCGACTGCAGGCCGAGCTCGACGACCTCGGTCAGCTCGTCGTCGGTGAGGGCGGTCGTCGGGTGGCGCAGGTTGTGCGCGAGCACGCCGAACATAGCGCCCCAGAACCAGCGGATGACCGCCTGCGGGTCCACGTCGCGGATCTCGCCGCGCTCGATGGCCCCGGTGACGAGCTGGGTCAGGCGTGCCAGCCCGCCGCCGATCTGGGCGTTGATGCTCGTCAGGACCCGTTCGATGGCCGGGTCGTGACGGTCGTCGTAGGTCGTGCTGAACAGGAGCGGACCCATCTCCTTGTTCTCGAGGTAGAAGCGCAGGTAGGCGCGGCCGATGCTCTCGAAGTGCGCGATCGCGCCGCCCTCGGCGGGCGGCGACTCGTACGCGGGGCCGAGGTACTGGGTGAAGAGCAGGAGCTGCGCGCGCTCGTGGACGGCGAGCAGCAACGCTTCCTTGTTCGCGAACAGGTGGTAGAGCTGCCCGACCGAGACGTGGGCGGTCTTGGCGAGCTGATCCATCTTGGTCCCCCGGAACCCGTAGTCGATGAAGCTCTGCTGCGCCAGGTCCAGGACGACCTCTGCGAGCTCCTCATCCGTCTGCGGCGGTGTGCTGGACCTCGTCTGGTCGGTCATCGACTCAGAAATCTAGTGGTCAGCGGGCCTTGATGCGACGCGCCGCCGCCGGGGGAACGTCTGTTCGCCCCGCTACGCTCCCGGTGCGTGTCTCCCTCGAACCAGATCGTCGTCACCGGTGCTCGCGAGCACAACCTCAAGGACGTCTCGCTGGCGCTTCCGCGTGACGCGCTCGTGGTCATCACGGGACTGTCGGGTTCCGGGAAGTCGTCGCTCGCGTTCGACACCATCTACGCCGAGGGCCAGCGGCGGTACGTCGAGTCGCTCAGCGCCTACGCCCGGCAGTTCCTGGGGCAGATGGACAAGCCTGATGTCGACTCGATCGAGGGCCTGTCGCCCGCCATCTCCATCGACCAGAAGACGACCTCGCGCAACCCGCGGTCCACCGTGGGCACGGTCACCGAGATCTACGACTACCTGCGCCTGCTCTGGTCGCGTGTCGGCAAGCCCTACTGCCACGTCTGCGGCGAGCCGATCGAGGGTCAGAGCATCGAGCAGATCACCGACCGGGTGCTCGAAGAGGTGCCCGAGGGCGAGCGGTTCATGGTCATGGCGCCCGTCGTCCGGGGGCGCAAGGGCGAGTACGGGAAGATGTTCGAGGAGCTCCGGGCCGACGGCTACACCCGGGTCCGGGTCGACGGCGAGCTGCGGATGCTCGAGGAGGAGATCGTCCTCGACAAGAAGTACAAGCACGACATCTCGGTCGTGGTCGACCGGCTGGTGATGCGGTCCGAGGTGCGCAAGCGGCTCGTGGACTCCGTCGAGACGGCGGCCGCGCTGGCGGAGGGCATCGTCGAGGTGGAGACCGTGCCCAAGGACGCCGAGCCGCGCGTCCTGACGTTCAGCGAGCGGTTCGCCTGCCTGACGTGCGGGACGTCGATGCCGGAGCTCGAACCGCGGATCTTCTCGTTCAACTCGCCGCACGGCGCCTGCCCGCGGTGCACCGGCCTCGGCGCGCAGATGGAGGTCGATCCCGACCTCGTCGTGCCCGATCCCGCGCTGTCGATCGCCGGCGGGGCGATCGCGCCGTGGTCGGGCTTTCAGTCGAACTACTACCAGCAGCTCACCGACGCACTGGCCGACGAGTACCGCATCCCGACGGACGAGCCATGGGAACAGCTCACCGAGGAGCAGCGGGACATCTTCCTGTACGGCACCGGAGGCGAGCGCGTCACGGTCACCTACCGCAACCGCCACGGCCGCAAGCGGACGTACGGCACCGCGTTCGAGGGGATCGTCAACAACCTCGAGCGGCGCTATCGCGAGACGGACTCGGACGGGTCGCGCGAGAAGATCGAGGAGTACATGGGCGTGCGCCCGTGCCCGGAATGCCACGGGGCGCGGCTGCGGCCGGAGTCGCGCTCGGTCCGGGTGGCCGGCATGGCGATCCACGACTTCTGTGCGCTGAGCGTCCGGCGGGCGCTGGCCTGGCTCGACGAGATGGAGCTGACGGACACCGAGCGCCACATCGCGCGGCTCATCCTGCGCGAGATCGACGAACGCCTGCGGTTCCTGGAGAACGTGGGCATCGGGTACCTGTCGATGGACCGCGCGGCGGCGACGCTGTCCGGCGGAGAAGCACAGCGGATCCGGCTCGCGACCCAGATCGGGTCCGCGCTGGTCGGCGTCCTGTACGTGCTCGACGAGCCGTCGATCGGCCTGCACCAGCGCGACAACTCCAAGCTGATCGCGACGCTCGAGCGGCTGCGCGACCTCGGCAACACGGTCCTGGTCGTCGAGCACGACGAGCAGACCATGCGCGCCGCGGACCACCTCGTCGACATGGGACCCGGCGCCGGGGAGCACGGCGGGCGGATCGTCGCGGAGGGCACGGCCGACGAGGTCGAGCGGGTGCCCGAGTCACTGACCGGCCAGTTCCTGGCGGGCACGCGGACGGTGGAGGTCCCGGCGAAGCGCCGGAAGCCCGCGGGTTACGTCGAGATCCGCGGGGCGACGCAGCACAACCTGCGCGACGTCACGGCGAAGATCCCGCTCGGCACGCTGACCTGTGTCACCGGCGTCTCCGGTTCGGGGAAGTCGACGCTGGTCAACGAGGTGCTCTACAAGGCGGTCGCGAACCGCCTGCACCGCGCGCGCTCTCGGCCCGGCGCGCACAAGGAGATCCGCGGGCTCGAGCAGCTCGACAAGATCATCGCGGTCGACCAGTCTCCGATCGGCCGCACGCCGCGGTCGAACCCGGCGACGTACACCGGGCTGTTCGACGTCATCCGCGACCTGTTCAGCAAGACGCCCGAGTCCCGCGCGCGCGGCTACAAGCCCGGGCGCTTCTCGTTCAACGTCAAGGGCGGCCGCTGCGAGGTGTGCAAGGGCGACGGGCAGATCAAGATCGAGATGCACTTCCTGCCCGACGTCTACGTGCCGTGCGAGCAGTGCCACGGCAAGCGGTACAACCGCGAGACCCTGGAGGTCCGGTTCAAGGGCCGCTCGATCGCGGACGTGCTCGACATGCCTGTCGAGGAGGCGCTCGAGTTCTTCGCGCACATCCCGAAGGTCAAGCGGCGGCTCGAGACGCTCAGCGCCGTCGGGCTCGGCTACGTCCGGCTGGGGCAGCCCGCGACGACGCTCTCCGGCGGCGAGGCGCAGCGCATCAAGCTGGCCACCGAGCTGTCGAAGGTCGCGACCGGGCGCACGCTGTACATCCTTGACGAGCCCACGACCGGGCTGCACTTCGCCGACGTCCAGCGGCTCCTGGAGGTCCTGCACCGGCTGGTGGAGCAGGGCAACTCGGTGGTCGTCATCGAGCACAACCTCGACGTGATCAAGACGGCCGACCGGCTCGTGGACATGGGGCCCGAGGGCGGGGACGAAGGCGGCATCGTGGTCGCGACGGGCACACCGGAGGAGGTCGCCGGGACACCCGGGTCGCACACCGGCACGTTCCTGGCCGAACTCGTGACGCCCGCGGCGCCGAAGGCGCGGCGCGGTCGCCGGGGGGCCGACAAGGTCCCCGCGGCGGCCTGAGCGCCTGCCGGCGCGGATAGGCTCCGGGACGTGCCGACCCACGCGCAGCTTCGCCAGTACGCCCAGAAATGGCGGTGGTACCAGCGCAGCGCGCTGCCCCACAACCGGGCGCGCATCCATCTGGAGTTCGCGCGGCGCGAGGCGTTCGTCCGGTGGCCGGTCCACGGCAACGTGCTGGACGCGCTGCGGGACGGCCGGCTGGAGATCGGCGCTCAGACGCTGTTCGAGCCCGGGGTGTGGATCACCGTCGCCGATGAAGGGCGCATCCGCATCGGGGAGGGCTGCTTCCTGAACCTCGGCGTGATGGTCGCGGCGCAGGATCTCGTCGAGATCGGCGACCACTGCATGTTCGCCAACGGGTCGTTCATCACGGACGCCAACCACCGCTTCTCCGACCTCACCATGCCCATCACCTGGCAGGGCTTCGAGTCCAAGGGGCCCACGCGCATCGGCGACAACGTGTGGGCCGGAGCGAACGTCGTGATCACGAGCGGGGTGACGATCGGCGAGCGGTGCGTCATCGGGGCGAACAGCGTCGTGACCGCCGACCTCCCGCCGTACTCCATCGCCGCCGGGGCGCCGGCGCGCGTCCTGCGATCGTTCGCGCCGGAGTGATCGCCGGCGCGCGCACGCGGGTACTGCTTCTGAGATGACCGGCCACGATCCTCTGCGCCGCTCGCCGCTCGACGCCGCCCGGGACTGGGCGCGCAGCTCGACGATCGACCACCGCGCGTGGCCGGTCCAGCGGGTCGCCGCCGAGCGAGAGCACACGGTGTCCGTCGTCCTGCCCGCCCGCAACGAGGCCTCGACGATCGCGGCCAACCTCGACGCGCTCCTGCCGTTGCGCGAGGCGGGGGCGGTGGACCAGGTCGTGGTCGTCGACGACTCCGACGACGGGACGGCGGACATCGCCCGCGCCCACGGCGCCGAGGTGCACGCGCAGTCCGCGCTCCTGCCGGCGTACGGTCCGGTCCGGGGCAAGGGCGACGCGATGTGGCGTGCGCTGAGCGTCGCGACCGGCGGCGTCGTCTGCTTCCTCGACGCCGACACCGAGAATCCCAGCCCGCACTTCGCCGCCGGCCTTGTCGGACCGGTGGCGGCGCCGGGCAGGCTGCAGTTCACCAAGGCCTGCTACCGGCGACCGTTCCGCAGCGGTGGCCGGACCGAGCCGACGGGTGGGGGACGGGTCACCGAGCTCACGGCGCGGCCGCTGCTCAACGCGTTGTTCCCTGCGCTCGCCGGGGTCCACCAGCCGCTCGCCGGGGAGATCGCGGTGCGCCGCGAGCTCATCGACCGCCTGCCGATGCTCTGCGGCTACGCCGTCGATGTGGCGTTGCTCATCGACGCGTGGCGCGCCGTCGGGCTCGACGCGATCGCGCAGGTCGATCTCGACGTGCGGCAGAACCGCCACCAGTCCCTGGACCGGCTCGGCCCGATGGCGTTCGAGGTCACGGCGGCGATCCTCCGTCGCGCCCACGAGGACGGGCGCGTCGCCGACCCGCCCCCTGACGCGCTGCTGCGAGCGCGCGACGGTGAGCTCGACGTGCTGGCGAGCCCGCTGGTCGAGCGCCCGCCCTTGGCGCTCGCGCGACACGGCGTCGCCTAACACGACGCAGATTTCCGTCCTTCCGAGACACCTAGTAGCGTGCGAGCTGTCTCTGTGTAGGTCGTCCTCGGGGGAGGATCCAGATGTACCCTGTCCACGCTCGCCTCGGCGAGCATCCTGGCCGCGGCATGCCCGCGGCTGTTCTCACCGTGTCTCTGCTCGTCCTGTTCCTGCTCGTCGGGGGCTTTGCGCCTGCGAACGCGCCCGGATCCGACGACCCGGTGCTCACGGACGATCCCGTGCCGACCGACACGGCGGACGTCGTCGCGCCGCAGGAGCGGCCGCCGCTCCAGCCCGCGGAATCAGCCGACGAGTCCGTCGAGCGCATCGGGGTCAATACCCAGTTCACGGACACCGAGCCCACGCACTGCCAGCTCGTGCCGGTGTTGACCTCGGCGGTGCGCGCCCTGCGCGTCCGCCACATCCGGGACAACGTGAGCACCTGGGACCGCGCCAACACGACATGCACCTGGGTCGAGAACGGACGCCTGCGCACAGCGCGCGGCGTCGACATCCTCGCGAGCCTCGCGCCGCAGGCGCGGTCGCTCCTGGTGGTCAACGCACTGAGCAAGGTCACGCAGGCCCAGCTGTTGTCCGACGACGCCATCCTGCGGCGGGTCAGCCGCGAGGGGCCGGACAATGACGTCCTCGACCTCGCCGAGCAGCTGCACCGGCTGGGTGCGCTCGAAGGGCTGGAGCACACCAATGAGTTTGACCTCAGCCTGCTGCGGACGTTCCGCATCGGCAGCACGCTGATCCATCCCTGGGTGAACCAGCTGCGCGCGAACACGGTCGGCGTCAACCGGCTGCTCCGCCAGCGCCCCGCGCTCGCCGACCTGCCCCTCGTGGGCCCGTCGTTCGGACGGGACGCCTCGTACGAGGCGTACAGCGAAGGGTTCGACACGACGGCGCACCAGACGGCCGGCAATCTGCACTACTACGCCAACGGGTTCATGCCCGAGAAGTCCGACGACTACCGCTCCGGTCGCCTCGACGACGCGGTCGCCACGGCGAAGGCGGCGTCGCCGGGCCAGCCGTTGTACGTCACGGAGGCCGGCTACCACACCGCCCCGGACGCGCGCGGGTACCAGGGTGAGTACACCGGAGCCTCGGAGATGGCGGCGAGCGTGTACCTGCCGCGCATGTTCCTGGGGCTGCGCAACGGCGGCGCGGATCGCGTCTACCTGTTCCAGCTGCGGGACCGCCGCAATCTCGGGCCGACCGACCAGGAGTCCTACTTCGGCCTGCTGCGGTGGGACGGGTCCAAGCGCCCGGCGTTCGGAGCGGTCACGCGCCTGATCTCCACCCTCGACGATCCCGGACCGGCCTACACGCCCGCGCCGCTGCGCTACAGCGTGAACAACCCGACGGGCGATGTGCAGTCGCGGTTGTACGGCCGGCGCGACGGTAGCTACGTCCTGGCGATCTGGCGGGCGGTCCCCGTGTGGGATCCCCTGACGCGGTCACCACTCGATGTCCGGCCCGCGCGGGTGGGGATCACCCTCGACGAGCCCGAGGCGTTCGACGCGATCTACGCGCGTCTGCAGGACGGCGGCCCCACGGCCACCGCCCCGAAGTGGCGGGCCGCCAGGCGTGCCGCCGGACCGATCCAGGTGGACCTGTCCGGCGACGTGCACCTGGTCAAGCTCACCCCGCGACGGTGATGTGGGCGGCGAGCTCGCCGCGGAAGTCGGCGAGCTCGCCGGGGTCGATCGAGTACGTGTGGCCGGCCTCGGGGAACGCCCGGGTCCGGACGTCGTGGGCGTACTGCGCGACGCCCGCGACCATCTCGTCGAGGAGGCTGGCGTAGCGCTTGACGAAGCGCGCGCCGGTCCCCTCGCGGATGCCGAGGAGGTCGTGGAACACGAGGACCTGACCGTCGGTCGCCGCGCCCGCGCCGATCCCGATGACCGGGACGTGGATCTGGGGCATGAGCTCGTCGGCGACGGCCGACGGGATCGCCTCGAACA
>JAEMQS010000039.1 GCA_016463765.1 Solirubrobacteraceae bacterium
GCCCGACCCCCGTGCGTCCCTCCTTCGTCCCGCCGGCTCGTCCGGCCCGCCTGCCTCCCACCGGCCTCGTGCGCCCCGCCGGCACCCCCGCGCCGGACACCACGGCCCCTCTTGCGTCCGTGACAGCGCCTCGCGTCGTCACGCGCAGGCGCCTGCTGAAGGGCCTCGTCACCCGTGTCCGGTGCAGCGAGGCATGCTCCATTTCCGCAAAGCTGGTGATCGAGCGGACCGTCCGGGGCAAGCGCCGGCGGGTGGTCCTGGCCGACGCCGACGAGCAGGCCGCGGCCCGCAGGTGGACCCAGGTGGCGGTGACCCCCACCACAGCCCAGGCGCGCAGGGTGCGGCGCGCCCGGCCGGGTCGCCTCAGTCTGCGCATCGTGGTCACTGACTTCGACGGCAACCGGCGCTCGGTCACCCAGCCCGTTCAGCTGCGCTGACACCCCTCCGGGGTACGGACGCAGCGCGCAGACGCGCCACCCTGCGAGGATCACGGATCGATGTTCGACTGGAGTGACGGCGATTACGCCCTGACCGCTGCGGCCCTGGCCCCCGCCAGTGAGCGGGTGCTCGACGTGGTGGGCGCCCAGCCGGGCCAGCGCCTGCTCGACGTGGCCTGCGGCACAGGCAACGCCGCGCTGGCCGCCGCCCGGCGCGGTCTGGTGGCCACGGGCGTCGACCCGGCGATCGGTCTCCTGCAGATCTGCCGGTCGCGCTGCGAGAGCGAAGGCCTGGAGGCCGAGTTCCTCGGCGGCGACGCGCACGCCCTGCCAGTGCCGCGCGACGCGTTCGACATCACCGTGAGCGTGTTCGGCGTCATCTTCGCCCCGGATCCGTCGGTCGCGATCGCCGAGATGCTGCGCGCCACCCGACCCGGTGGCACCGTGGCGCTCACGTCCTGGATTCCCGGCGGCGCGGTGGACAGCGCGGCGCGGCTGCTGCGCACCGCGCTCAGCGGCGAGCCCGGCGACGACGCCCCGCGCTGGCAGGACCCCGCATGGGTGGAGGGGCTGCTGCGCGACGCCGGCGCCCACGATGTCGAGCTGGTCGAAGAGGCCCTTCCGTTCACCGCCGTCTCCCCCGAAGCGTGGTTCGCCGAGCAGGAGGAGCACCACCCGGTGTGGCGCTACGCGCAGCGCGAGCTCGCCGACGACGTGTGGGCCGACGTGCGGCGCCGCTCGCTGGAGGTCCTGCACGCCGAGAACGAGGACAACGAGGCGTTCGCGGCGCGGAGCCGGTACGTCATCGTGCGGGGCGTGCGGTAGCGCGCGGCCCCGGGTGATGCGGTCAGCGATCCGATCTGGATCGTTCTCATCATCACCCCCAGCCCTCAGACCGCAGGAGCCGCAGGCCGACGAGGGCGAGGACGGCGACGACCACCGCCCATCCCGCCGCGGCGCTGCCGAACACCGCCTGCACGATGAGCGCCCCGGTCAGCAGGCCGAGGACCACCAGAATCACGACCGCTTGCCGCACCGCGTCACACCCTAGAGGCGCCGCGCTCGGCCGTCGCGCGATACCTTTCGCGTCCACGGAGGGTGGTCGCTGCCTCGGGCGCCCGGTGTCATCTCACGCCCGAAAGGACTCGCTCCATGTCCCGCCTTCGCCTCGCGGCTGTCGCCGCGATCGCCTGCCTCGCCGTCACCGCCGCCGTCGCGGTTGCCGCGACCCCGAAAGCCGGGACGTTCAAGGCGCCCAAGGGTCAGGTCCAGCGCGGGTACGACCTGAAGTTCACGGTGCCGACGGGCGGCAAGAAGATCACGAACGTCGTCGCCAACGTCTTGGAGACCTGCTCGGGTGAGAGCACGTCGCGCACGGTCACCGTGGGACCAGGCCTGACGTGGGCGATCAAGGGCGGCAAGTTCTCGGGCCGCAAGAAGGAGAGCGCCGACGGCGTGACCGTCTACACGACGCTGAAGGGCAGCTTCACGTCCGCGACGACGGCCAAGGGCATCATCCGGCAGGAGTCGATCGTGGCCGGGTCGACCTGTGACACGTATGAGCTGAAGTTCACGGCGAAGCGGGGGTGAAACGCATCCGCGCAGCAGGACTGCGCGAATCCGTCACACGTCCGCCAGCGCCACCCCTAGCCGTTCGACCACCGTCTCGATGTCCCCCGGGACCATCGAGGCTGACAGCGGCAGCGCCACGTGCCGGTCGGCGACCTCTTCGGAGACCGGCCGGCGCCCGTGCGACTCGTACTCCGTGAAGTACGTCAGCGACGGGTACCACGTCGTCTGGATCCCGTCGGCGGCCAGCGCGTCGCGCACGGCGTCCCGCGTGCCGCGGTCCGGCAGCAGGATGCAGAAGGCGAAGTGCGTGGCGCGCTCGACGTCCTCGTCGGTCCACGGCAGCTCCACACCCGGGACGTCCGCCAAGAGCCGCCGGTAGGTCCGCACGCCCTCCCGGCGGGCCTCCAGATCGGCGTCGAGCCGGGGCAGCCGGGCGAGACCCAGCGCCGCGCGCGGTTCGTCCAGCCGGTAGTTGAAGCCCACGTCGACGATGTCGTAGCTCTCGGCGTGGCCGCGGTGGCGGTCCCACGTCACCGATGTCATCGCGTGTGAGCGCAGGGACCGGACCTTCGCCGCGTACTCCTCGTGCGCGGTCGCGACCATGCCGCCCTCGCCCACGCAGAGCTGCTTCTTGGAGAAGAACGAGAAGCAGCCGATGTCGCCGGCCAGGCCGACCGGCGTCTCGTCGGCGCACAGGGCGCCCACCGCCTGCGCGCAGTCCTCGATCAGCACGAGGCCGCGATCGCCGCACAGACCGCGCAGCGCGACCATGTCGGCCGCGTAGCCGGCGAAGTGGACGGCGACGACCGCCTTCGTGCGCGGCGAGATGCGCGAGGCGACGTCCAGCACGTCGAGGGTGGGCTCCAGCGGCGAGCGCACGTCGGCGAGGATCGCCTCGGCGCCGCAGTACCGCGCAGCCGCCGCGGTGGCGACGAAGGTGAAGGCCGGGACGATGACCTCGTCGCCCGGGCCGACGCCGGCAGCGAGCAGCGCGAGGTGCAGGGCGGCGGTGCCACTCGCCACCGCGACCGCGTGCGACGCGCCGGTCCACTCCGCGAACGCCGCCTCGAAGGCCTGCGTGCGCGGGCCCATCGTCAGCCAGCCCTCCTCCAGGCACGCCAGGACGGCCTGGACGTCCTCCTCGGGGACCTTCACGTCGGTCAGGGGAATCGAGAACGGGGTGCTCATGCGCTCAGCTCGATCCGGAGGGCTTCGACGACCCGGTCCTGCTGCTCATGGGTCAGGTGCGGGAACAGCGGGATGGTGACCTCGGTGCGCGCCACACGCTCGGTCTTCGGGAGAGAGACGCCGGGGACGCGATCGCGGTAGGCCGTGAACTCGTGCACCGCCGGGTAGAAGACGCTCGTCTGCACGCCGTGCTTCTCGCGCAGGGCGATCCGCAGCGGGTCGCGCCGCTCGGGCTCGTCCACGGTGATCGGCATGACGTAGCAGGACGAGTCCTCGACGGTCTCGTCGCCGAAGGGGAACGCGAGGCCCGGCACGTCGGCCAGCAGCGAGCGATAGCGGCGCGTCAGGCCGCGGCGGATCTCGATGTCCGCCTCCAGGCGCCCCAGCCGCGACAGGCCCAGCGCGCTGCGCGGCTCGTCGATCCGGTAGTTGAAGCCCAGGCCGACCACGTCGTACGTCGTCGTGCGGCCGGTGTGGCGGTCCCACGTGCCGCTCGTCATCGCGTGCGAGCGCAGCGACCGCGCCACGTCGGCGACGCGGTCGTCGTCGGTGCACAGCAGCCCGCCCTCGCCCACCGACAGGATCTTGTTGCTGAACAGGCTGAAGCAGCCCGCGTCGCCCCACGTGCCGAGCTTCTTGCCGCCCAGCACCGCGCTCGGGGCGTGCGCGACGTCCTCGACGAGCGCCAGGCCGTGCTCGTCGCACAGCGCCCGCAGCGTGTCGACCGGCGCGGCGTAGCCGGCGAAGTGCACCGCGGCGACGGCCTTCGTGCGCGGGGTGATCGCCGCCCGCACCGCGTCGGGGTCGATCGAGAAGTCGTGGTCGCCGAGGATGTCCGCGAAGACCGGCGTGCCGCCGCAGTACAGGACGGCCGACGCCGTCGCCGCGAACGTCATCGCCGGGACGATGACCTCGTCGCCCGGCCCGACGCCCGCCGCGAGATACGCCAGGTGCAGCGCCGCCGTGCACGAGTTCACCGCGACCGCGTGCGCGCAGCCCAGGTGCGCCGCGAACGCCTCCTCGAAGGCCTGCGTGCGCGGGCCCATCGTCAGCCAGCCCGAGCGCAGGACGTCCGCGACCGCGTCGAGATCCTCCTGTTCGAGCCGAAGGTCGAACAGGGGGATCTGCGGGAAGCCCGCCTGCGAGGCGGGGTTATCCGATGTTCCGGTACTTGCCATCGAAGGGGTCTCCGAACGCGCCCGCGTCGAGTCCCGCGATGACCTCGCCGATCCCGTCCGGCACCGTCATCGTCGTCTCGAAGCCGAGCACGCGCTTGATCTTGTCGAAGCTGACCTTGTAGTCGCGCGGGTCCTCGTTCTTCGTCACGAACGAGACCTTGCCGCGGCCGACCTGCCGGTCGATCTCCTGCACCAGGTCGGCCTTGCGGTAGTTCTCGCCCGAGCGGCCCACGTTGAAGACCTCGCGCGTCACGATCTCCGGCGCTGCGTCGAGCACGGTGCGGACCGCGCGGCCCGCGTCGCGCACGTGCACGTACGGCCGCCAGAACTGCTCGCCGAAGACCTCAAGCTCGCGATCGGCCCACAGGTCACGGGTGAACTCGTTGACCGTGAGGTCGAAGCGCATCCGCGGCGCGACGCCGTAGATCGTCGAGAAGCGCAGGCACGTGGGCTGCAGGTCGCCGGTGTCGCCGTCGAGCAGGAGCCGCTCCATGCCGACCTTCTGCTCGGCGTAGAGCGAGACGGGGGCGAGTTCTCCCTCCTCGGTGATCGGCTCGGTCGGGTCGGCCATGCGCCCGTAGTTCGAGCACGTCGAGGCAAAGATGAAGCGCTGCACCCCGGCGGCGTCCGCGTCGGCGATCATGCCGCGCGTCCCCTCGAGGTTGACGTCGTTGGACAGCTCGGGATCGACCGCGCACGCGGGGTCGCCGACGATCGCCGCGAGGTGCACGACCGCGTCGGCGCCCTCGACGGCCCGCCGCCGGACGTCGTGGTCGCGGATGTCGCCCTGGAAGAGCTCCACGCCCTTGGCCTGCAGGCCCGCCGCGATGTCGTCCTGGCCGTGCAGCAGCACGTCCAGCGCGCGCACCTTGCGCCCACTCGCCAGCAGCTCCTCGCACAGCGGGGCGCCGATGTACCCGGCGCCGCCCGTCACCACAACCGTCTCGCTCATCTGTCTCCTGTCCGCATCAGCTCGTCGCCCCTCTTCATCGACCGCGCGTCGAAGCCCTGCATGAGCATGGCTCCGAACCGCTCGTGGAAGACGTCAGGGCCGAAGTCCTGGGCGTGCGTGCGCAGCGCCGCGTCGTCGAGGGTCAGGTCCTCGAACCGCTCGATCGCGGCGGCCAGCCCGGCCGCCGACGGGTCGTCGTACAGCACGCCCGTCACGCCGTCGAGCACCGAATCGCGGGCGCCGCCCTCGTTCAGGGCGACGACCGGCATGCCCGCGGCCTGCGCCTCCACGGGCACGATCCCGAAATCCTCGACTCCGGGGAACAGCAGCGCCCGGCAGGTCGCCAGCAGCTCGTCGGCCTCAGCGTCGGACACGCGGCCGCGCAGCTCGATGTTCGGGTCGCCGCCCGCGGCCTCGCGCACGTGCTCCATGAAGCGCCCGTCGCCGGCGACGACGAGCCGCCGTCCCAGGCGCCGGCAGGCCTCGACCGCGGTGTCCGGGCGCTTGTACGGGACCAGACGGCCGAAGACCAGGTAGGGCGCGTCGTCGGCGACGCGGCGCTCGCGGCTCAGGAAGCGCTCGGTCTCGATGGGCGGGTGGACGACCTGCGCGTCACGGCCCCACCAGTCGCGCACCCGGCCCGCCACGAACGACGAGTTCGCCGCGATGAGCGTCGGCTGCGTGGCGCCCCGCGCATCGACGCGGCGCAGGTACGCGGTCAGCGGCTTGACGATCGCGCGTGCCGCCGGACCGAGGTCCTCCTGGAGCAGGAACTCGGGGTCCCACGCGTAGCGCATCGGCGTGTGGCAGTAACAGACGTGCGGGACACCCGGCGGCGTGCGGACGTTCTTCGCGCACGCGTGGTTCGAGGAGACGATGAGGTCGAACCCGGAGAGGTCGAACCGCCGGAACGCCGTGTCCATGAGCGGCAGCAGCTTGGGGTAGTGCGAGGTCGCGCCCGGGATCTTCTGGATGAAGCTCGGGTGCACCGGGCGGTCGGTGATGTCCGCGCCGAACGGCGCGGGGTCGTAGACGCTGCAGAAGATCTCGGCGTGCGGGACGAGCCGCAGGATCGCCTCGATGACCTTCTCCGACCCTCCGGGGACGGACAGCCACTCGTGGGTGAGCGCGACCCGCGGGTAACGCTCGCGCAGCTCGTCGGCGAGAGGGTCCGGCACCCGCAGGACGCTACTCGGCGGCCCGGAGGACCGCGAGGAACGTGCGGGCGAGGATCTTCCAGTCCAGCCCGAGGGACCAGTGCTCGATGTAGAAGTTGTCGAGCTCGACCCGGTCGGCGAGCGACGTCTGGCCGCGCAGGCCGTGGATCTGCGCCCAGCCGGTCATGCCGGACTTCACGCGATGCCGGTCCTCGTAGCGGCGCATGTCGGCGCTGAAGAGCTCGACGAACTCGGGACGCTCCGGGCGCGGGCCGACGAGGCTCATCTCGCCGCGCAGCACGTTGATGAGCTGGGGCAGCTCGTCGAGCGAGGTCCGGCGCAGCAGCCGCCCGACGCGCGTGCGGCGGTCGACGCCCTCCACGCCGCCGGGCGCGTCTCCGACCTCCGGCTCGAAGCCGCGCGGCGTCGGCCCGTCCTCGATCATCGTGCGGAACTTCAGGAGGTCGAAGCTGCGGCCGTCGCGCCCCACGCGCCGCTGGCGGAAGAGCACCGGGCCCGGCGAGCTGCGCTTCACGGCGGCGGCGATGAGCACGAGCGCGGGCAGCAGCGCGAACAGCAGCACCGCGGCGAGCACCCGGTCCTGGGTGTGCTTGACCGTGAACTGCCAGCCGCGCGGGTCGGTCCGGCGCAGGCCGAGCAGCGGCAGGCCGCCCACCGGGTCGTAGATGACGCGGTCGTTCATCGACTCGAACATCCGCGGGACCAGCGAGACCTGGAGGCCGAGCCCCTCAGCGCGCCGGATGGTCGCGAGCAGCTCCTGGTCGGGCGCGCTGGAGAACGCCAGCAGCAGGTTGCGGGCGCCCGTGATCTCCACGACCGTCGCCAGATCCGCCGGGTCACCGAGGACAGGAGCCGGGCGGCCGCCGACATCGCCCTGGGCGGGCGGATTGGCGTCGAGGAACCCGACCGGCACGAGGCCGTACTCAGGGGCCGCCGCGAGGCGACGGGCGACCTGCGCGCCGACGACGCCCGCACCGACGATGAGCGTGGGACGGGCCGACCGGCCGCTGGTGCGCGCCCAGCGCTCGAGCAGCGAGACCGATGCGCGGCCCACGCCGACGAGCAGCAGCGCGACGCCGTAGGCCTTCACCATGACGCCGGCCTCGAGCGGGCCGTTGCGCAGCGTGTCGAGGACGACCATGCCCATCGCCGCCACCGAGATGGCGCCGGCGACCGGGCCGACCGTGTCGAGGAACAGCGAGCGCAGGCGGCGCTCGTAGGTGTGGCGCACGGCGAGCGCCGCGATCGCCATCGGCGGGAAGAGCAACAGCGGCAGGGTGTCGGCCCCAACCGCCTGGCCGCTCCAGACGAGCGCCAGCAGCGAGGCGACGACGAGCGCGAGCGTGTCGAGCCCGATCCGCAGGACCTGGATCCCCTTGCCCTCGACGAACGTGCTGAGCCGTCCGGCGGGCAGCACGACGAACCGCCCGGGCGCCGATGGCGTACGGGGGATGCGTCGGCGGAGGGCCGCGGCGGCGCCCGCGGGCCTGCTGGTCAGTTCGGTATCGGACAACGTTCTGGCCGTGCGCGGGGCGATGTGGCGACACCGCGACGTAGGGATTCACCAGATATGGGGAGCCACACGGTACCGGGTATGCAGGACCTTCGCGAACTGCGGGTGTGCACCTGCACGCACGCCTTCAAGGTCAACGATGACCCAGTACTCGGTCTATCCCGTGCCCACCGCGCGTCGGCGTGCCAAGAGCTCCGCGCCGAGCTGCCCGAGGTCCACCGTCTCCCCCCGCTCGGCGGTGCGCAGTGCGGCCGCGGCGACCTCGTCGCGGCGGTCGAGCAGCACCGCCCGCCGAAGCAGCACGACGGCCCGCACGTCGTCGCCGCGCGCCGACGCGATCGCCCCGCGCTGGAGCGTCGCGTACGCCGAATCGGGGTGCCGGACGAGGGCCGCCGCGAAGTACCGGTCGGCGATCCCCAGCGTCCCGCGCCGCACCGCGATCGTGCCGCCCGTGAGGTACGGGCCGGCCTCCAGCGGGTTCAGGCGCGCCGCCCGGTCGACGCGCTCGAACGCGCCCCGCGGGTCCGCCGGCCAGGTCCGGCCGGCCTCGGCGGCCTCACGCTCGGACGCCCAGGGCGCCCAGTACGACAGGCCGGCCACCGCCGCGAGGACCAGCACCAACCCGGCGCCGGCCGTGCCCCACCGTGCCCCGCGCACCGGCTCGCGCGCCGGCACCAGCGACAACGCCAGGCCCAGCAGCGCGAACGCGGGCAGCGCGATCGGCGGGAACTCCCAGAACCAGTCCCCCGCCCCGTGGACGAGCCAGCTCCCGAACCCGAACGCCGCGCCGAGCGCGACCGCGGCGCCCAGCTCCCCCGAGTCGCGCACCGCGCGCACGACGGCCCAGCCCGACGCCCCGAGCCACGCGAGCATGAGCACGAGCCCCGCGAGTCCGAGCTGCGCGAGCGTCCCCAGCGGCCATGAGTGCGCGTACCGCGGCGACTCGCGCGCGGCGCCCAGGCGCAGGTACGCGGCCTGGTAGTTGTCGGCGCCGACCCCGCGCACCGGGTGCTCGGCGAACGTGTCGAGGGCGACGCGGTAGAAGTCCGACCGGTTGGACCCCAGCTCGCCGAGCCGGCTCTCGCTCGATCCCCGCGAGGATTCGTAACCGGCGGTGAACGAGCTCCACGCGTCGCTCGCGCGGGTCACCGGGTTGCCGGCCACCGCCAGTGCGACGACCGCGGCCAGCACACCGCCGGCCACCACCGTGCGGGTCCACACCGTGCGGGCGCGCGCCGGCGTGTCCGGTCCCAGCCAGCCCTCGCGCACGGCGCGGCGGCCGAGCACGATGCCGCACGCCACCGCGACCGCGACGGCCACCGACGCCAGCAGCGCCGCCCACAGCGCCTCGTCGACGGCCGCCTGCTCGCCGACCCCCGCGCGCAGCGCCGGTCCGACGTCCAGGACGAACGGCGCGGTGACCGCCAGCCCCGCGCCCGCCGCCGCGAGCACCGCGAGGTGCCGCAACCGCCCGGGCGCGACCGCGACGAGGACGACGGCGAGCACCGGCAGCGCGAGCACCGCCCCGCGGCTGAGGCTCAGCAGGGCGAGGTCGGCCAGCAGCACCGCCCCGCCGGCCAGCACGGCGCGCAGCGCGACCGGGAGCCGGGGCGAGGCCGCGAGGATCACGCACGGCCACAGGGCCATGATCCACGTCGCGGCCTGCGCGTTGGCGTAGCTGGACGGCTGCACGAGCCGGTCGCCGTTGAACCAGTCCCCGAGCGCATCGGCACCGAGGATCCGCACCGCGACCACCCCCGCGACCGCGACCATCCCCACGGTCCACGTCGCCAGCAGCGCCGCCGCCGTCTCAGGGCGCTGGCGCCACAGGCCGAACAGCGCGGCCACGAGGAGATAGAGCAGCGTGCGGTTCGCGCCCTCCCAGGCGGCGCCCTGGTCGGCCGCCCACAGGATCGACAGATACGACCACGCGCAGACCGCCAGGAGCGCGCCCAGCGCCGCGAGCACCGGGACCGGCACGGCGCGCAGCCCGTCCCGCAGGATCACCGCCGTGAGCGCCAGGAGCGCGAGCAGCCCGAACGCCAGCGGCGTCCAGGACGTCAGGCGGACGCCGCCGCCGTCGGCTGCCAGCAGCAGCAGCGCGACGACGGCGAGCAGGCACGGCAGGGTGGCCGGCGCCGCGCGCAGGGACGCACCGGCGGACACCCTGCCGGGCAGCAGCGTCTACTCCTGCAGCTTCTTGTTGATCGCCTCGATCGCCTGGTTGATCTGCGTGCCGGCCGTGGTGCTGGCCTGCTGCAGTTCCGTGGCGGCCTTCAGGCGATCCTCGGGCGAACCGCCCTGGAGATCCTCGAGCGCGGTCCCGACGGACTCGCCATACGCCGACATGGCATCGACGAGCTGCTGGTGCTCGGCCTGGACGTCCTCCGGGGGCGTGATGCCCTCGAGATCCTTGACCACGCCGTCCACAGCCGTCTGGTAGGACTTGATCGTGTCCTGATCGGCCGAGTCGGAGCTGGCCGACGTGATCGCCGAGGACAGCTTGGTGACCTGGTCGGCGAACTCGGTCTGGGCCGTGTTGACCTGATCGACGTAGTCGTTCTTCTCTTCCGTGTCGCCGCCGCAACCGGCCGCAATGAGCGCGACCGCCGCGAGGGCCACGAGGAGCATGCGGCTCAGCTTGAACACACCATTCCTCTTTCCGTTTGGGGGCGCGGGGAGGCTACCGTGAGGCGCTGACGCGGACTGTCACCTTCGCGACAGTCCGGCCGCCGACGACTGCGCGCGCCTGGATGCGCCCGGGCCGGCGGGCGAGCGATGACCGCAGCGCCGCATCGAACCGCCAGCCCGCCGAGGTCCGCCGGACCCTGGCCGTCGTCCATACCGGCTTGGTGCACGTCGTCGCGCGGCCGAACCGCTTGCGCGACGCCGACCACCACCGGCACGTCCTGCCCGCCGTGCGTGCCACGGCGACCTGGATGCGCGGCGTGCGGGTGACGCCGGTGAGCGTCCCGCTGACCGTCTTCGTCGTGCGCCTGCGCGCCGTCCACGGCGCGGTGACGGCGAGCCGCGGGCGTACCGCGGGCCGCTCCCCAGGGGAGGGCCCCGGCGCCGGCGCGGTGTCCGGCCCGCCGGACGCGCCCGGGAGGGGCGCGGGCGGCACGGGTGCCGGCGGCGGGACCACCGGGTCCGGCGTGTACTCCGCCACGAGCGCGCCGCCGTCGCGTCCCACGAGGTAGCTGCGCTCGCGCGCCGTCTCCCCGTCGCTCCAGCGGGTGAAGCGGTAGGTCCGCCCGTCGCGCGTGAAGTCCGCCGCCGCGCTGATCCGCGCGTTCAGCCCGACCGCGGAGGCCACGCTGCGCGGCGTGATGTACGTCTGGTCCTCGACCTCGATGGGCGCGCCCGCCGGACTCGACGTGACGCTCAGCGACGCGGGCCGCGGCTGGATGTCGACCGTGGCGGAGCCCTGGATGCCGTCGGCGTCGGTCGCGACCAGGCGGACCCGGTAGTGGCTGTCCAGGCCGTGGTCCTGGAGGGGGATGAACGACGCGTCGGGCCCGACGATGTCGGTGTAGGGATGGAAGTGCGTGCCGTGGATGAGGCGGATCTCCCAGCGCAGGCGCTCGGGGGCCAGCCCGCCGGGCTCGTCGGCGTCCGTGGCGGCGCCCGACAGCGCGACCGGCTCGCCGCCCTCGTACAGCGTCGCCGCCGTCGGCGCGGAGATCGTGACCCGCGGCCGTTTGCGGTCGACGAGCACCTGCACGGTGTCGGTCGCAGACCGGCCGCGGCCGTCGTCGACGGTGAGCTTCGCCGCGAAGACCCCGGCATCGGGATAGGCCCGGGTGGGCGCGATCTCCGTGCTGTCCGTCGTGCCGTCCCCGTCGAAGTCCCACGCGTAGGTCAGCGTGTCGCCGTTGGGGTCTCGCGAGTCGCGGGCGTCGAACCGCGCCACGCCGCCCGCCGCGATCTCCTCCTGCTCGACCCGCGCGGCCGCGATCGGCGCGGCGTTGGCGGGCGCGTAGGCGATGCGCACGACGCGCCCGGGCCCCGTGTAGTCGTAGTCGGGTCCCGGTGTGGCGAAGTCGACCACGACGAGGTCGCCGTTCGGCGCGGCGGTGATCTGGGTGAACGCGGCCCGCTCGGCGAACAGCACGGAGCTGTTGGCCTCGCCGAAGTGCTGGATGAACGACGGGTTGATGAGGAACGAGCCGGGGGCCGAGCCGGGGCGGAAGCGCCGGATGAAGCCGCGCGCGTAGTCACCGAAGAACAGGTTGCCGGCGTATTCGGGCGGATACTCCGCGCCGGTGTAGACCGGTCCGGCCTGGACCGCGGCGTCGGCCTTCGTGCCCGTGGGCGTGAAATGGCTGTAGGCGAACTCCGGGAAGTCGACCCGGTTCCTGCCGTTGCGATAGTCCGTGCAGAGCGCGTACGTGTTGTACGGGCTCGGCGCGAGCTGCGTGCCCTCCCAGCACGGCCAGCCGCCATTCGACCCGGCCGGCACGCGGCTGAGCTCCTCCTGGTTGGAGTGCCCGACGTCGGCGACGATCGGCGCCCCGCCCGGCTGCGGCGGCAGCGTGAAGCGGAACGGGTTGCGGAAGCCCTTGGCGTGGATCTTCGTGCACACGCGGTCGAGGTCGGTGACCTCGGGGCAGAACGCGTGGCCCGGCAGGCCGCGCCCCTCCCGGTCGATGTGCATGACCTTGCCGGCCAAGACCTCCTCGTTGAACGTCCGCATGCGCCGCGGGCGCGCGCCGTCATTGCCGAGGTCGACGGTCTGGGCGTCGCCGGTGCCGAACCACAGCGTGCCGTCGCGCGGGTCGCTGACCACGGTGCCGATCGCGTGGGTGCGCCCGGTGGCCGGGATGCAGTCGACCTTGGCGTCGCCGGCCGTGGCGTGGTTGCCGTCCGGGACGTCACCACCGAGCGTCGTGAAGCGGTCGTCGGGGAAGCACTCACCCTGGTCGGCGTCGCCGCCGACGAGCGTCTTCTCGCCGGTGACCTGGTTGTCCTCCGAGACGGTCACGCGCACGAGCCGGGAGCTGTGCCGCCCGTCGTCGTCGTCCGCGTCATCGTCGGCGACGAACAGCACGTAGAGGTAGCCGTTGTCGGCGAAGTCGGTGTCCACCGTGATGCCGATCATCCCGCGGTCGACGGCCGCGTTCACGCGGTCGCGCCAGTCGAGGAGCGGCGTCGGGTCGAGCGTGCCGTCGGCGTTGCGAACCCGCACGCGGCCGGGTTTCTCGGCGATGAACATCCGCCCGTCCGCCGCCGGCGCGAAGGCGACAGCCGTCGGCTGGTCCAGCCCCTGGGCGAGGGTGAGCTCCTCGAAGTCGGCGGGCAGCGCGGGGCTGGCGGCGGGCAGGGCCGCAAGCAGTGCGAGCACCGTGGCCAGCGTGACGAGGACGCGGCGCGTCATCGGCGACCCGTCCGGACCACGCGGCTGGCCACGGTCCTGCGGGCGAGGACGCTCCCGCGCGGGTCGAGTGCGCGCAGCCGCACGGTCGTCGCGCCCGCCGGCAGCGGGCCACGGAGGTCCGCGGTCCAGCGCCGCGCCGTGCCGCTGCCCCGCACCGTCGCGGGCAGCCAGGTCGGTGAGCTGCACGACCGCGGCTTCGCGAACCGGCGCTGGGCGCGCGACCACCACGCGCACCGTGTGTCGTGCCGGCGCATGACGGCGACATCGACGCGCTGGGCGCCGTGGAGGTCGAGCATGCGCCCGGCAAGCCGGCGCGGGCCGGTGCGGGCGGCGCGCAGGCGGTCCAGCGTCAGGCGCCCGGCGCGGGGGCGCTCGTCGATCTTCCCCGGCGGATCCCCGCTGCCTGCGGGCGGCCCGGGCGGGTCGGGCGTGACGATCGGCGGTTGAGGAGCGGGTGGCGGCACGACAGCGGCGTAGGCGGCGGTCAACGTCGTGTCTCCCGCCGGGACCTCGAACCCGCGATCGGGCGTGGGGTTGCGGTCGTCCCATGCGTCGAAACGCAGCGCGCCCAGCGTGGCGGGCGCCGACAGCACGACGCGGGCGCCGACGACCGACGTGCGGGCGCCCCCGTCGGCGAGCGGCGCGCCTCCGTAGGTGAACGCCGCACCCGCCGGTGCACTGCGCAGGCGCACCGTGGCGGTCTGCGGGCGGATGGTCGCGGTCGCGGTGTCCTCGGCCCCGTCGGCGTCGCGCGCGACGAACGCCACGACGTACGCGGCGTCGGGCTCGTCAGCGGCCGCCGCGGTCAGCGCCAGGTCCGGCCCGGTCCCGGTGACGGGAGCGCCCTGGGCCGCCCCGCCGGCGGTGCGCTGGACCGACCAGCGCAGGGCGTCGCCGGCCAGCGGTCCGTCCTCGACGTCGGCGCCCGCGCCGCGCAGGGCCAGCGGCGCGCCCGCCCGGTACGTGCCGGGCACGTCGAGCGTCGCGCGGGGCGTGGCGTTGTAGCGCGCGGTGAGCGTCGCGCCGCCGGCCGGGACCGTGAACGGCCGCACGCGCGTCGTCGAGCCCGACTCCCAGCCGGCGAAGTCGTACCGCACCCCGTCGCGCACGAACGACGCGACCGGCGTCAGGCTCGTCTTCAGGCCGATGGTCGACGCATGGTCGGCGGGCGTGTCGAACGGGCGCTCGCCGTACTGGATGCGCACCCCGGCGGGCACGGTGCGCAGCCGCACCGTCGCCGTGCGGGGGTCCAGGCGCCAGTTCGCCGTCGCGGTCAGGCCGCTGCTGTCCGTGGCGGTCAGCGTGATCGCGTAGTACGAGTCGCTGTCGTGGTCGTCGATGCCCGGCGGCAGCGCGGGCTCGGTGCCGGTGTAGGTCCCGAGCAGGTGGGTGTGGTCGTTGTGGACGAGGTTCACCGACCAGCTCAGCGCCGCGCCGGTGAGCGTCCCGTCCTGGGCGTCCGTGGCCTGGGCGCGCAGCGTGATCGGGGCGCCGCCGGCGAAGGTCGTGTCGCTGGCGGGCAGGATCTCGACCTCGGGCGGCGTCTCGTCGACCTGGATCTGCACGGTCGTCGTGCCGGTGAGCCCGCGGCCGTCGTCGACGGTCAGGCGCGCGGTGTACGCGCCCGCGTCCGCGTAGGTGTGCTGGACCGTCGCCGTCGTGGCGTCCGTCTCCCCGTCGCCGTCGACGTCCCAGGCGTAGGTCAGCTGGTCGCCGTCGCCGTCGGTCGACCCGGCCGCCGACAGCTCGACCTGCAGCGGCGCGGGACCGGACGCGGGCGTGGCCGTCGCCCGCGCGACGGGGCGCGCGTTGCCGGGCACGTACCGGATCCGCACGATCCGCCCGGTGCCGGGCAGGATCGCGCCCCAGGGCGTGACCTCGCCGATGTCGGCGTAGACGATGTCGCCGTTGGCCGGGTGGGTGCCGAGGTCGACGCCACCCCACCGGTCCGCGAGCGCGCCGAACGCGCTGCCCGCGAGCGGCAGGGCCGATGTCGTGGCCCAGTCGGTGACGAGCGACGGCGTGAGGTCCCAGCCCCCGGCCCCGTCGGACGGCAGGTGGCGCAGCCAGCCCTGGGCGTAGTCGCCGACGACGAGCGATCCCCGGTACTCCGGCGGGTAGCTCGTCCCGGTGTACGCCGGGCCGCCGACGATGGACCCGCCGCTGCCGACGCGGTCGTACTCCCAGTCCGGGCCCGCCATGCCGACCGGCGTGCGGGGCGTCGTCGCCGAGCGCAGGCCGGTGCAGAGGCTGCTGCCCGAGTACGTCGTGTTGTCCTGCGAGCCCTCCCAGCACGGCCAGCCGCCGTTGTCTCCCGGGGACGCCAGCGTGACCTCCTCGCGCGCGCCCCAGCCGACGTCACCGACCGCCACGCGCCCGTCCTCGATCAGCGAGAACCGGAACGGGTTGCGGAAGCCGGTGGCGAACGTCTTGGCGCAGACGGTGTCCAGGCTCGTCTCGTCCGGGCAGAACGCGTGGCCGGGGACGCCGCGGCCGTCACGGTCGACGCGGATGATCTTCCCGGCGAAGCTGTCGGGGCGCTGGCTGCGCAGCACCCGCTGGTCGATCCCGTCGAACCCCGCCCCGTCACCCGTGCCGAGGTAGAGCGTCCCGTCGGGCGCCGAGCGGACGGTGCCGACCGCGTGGGTGTCGCCGTCGATCGGCAGGCAGTCGACGTCGTTGTAGTCGCGGGTGTCGAGCGTGCCGTCGGGCAGCGCGTACGGGCCGGGGCACGGCCCGCCCATCCCGTCGGCGCCGAGGATGACCTCCGGCGTGCCGGCCGACCCGTCGGGCTTCACGGGCACGCGGACGAGCAGGGAGCTGTGCGGGTCGTGGTCCTGGTGGCCGTCGGCGCCGTCACCCCAGCCGTCGGAGACGTAGAGCAGGTAGACGAACCGGTGGACCGGCCACTGCCCGTCGACCGCGACGCCGACGAGTCCGCGGTCCCACCACTGGTTGACCGGCGGCACGTGCGGCGACGCGTTGAGGTCGAGCCACAGGGCGCGCGCGCCGCTCGGTGTCACGCGGTGGACCCTGCCCGCCTTCTGGATGACGTACATCGTGCCGTCGTCGCGGAACGCAAAGCCGGTCGGCGCGTCGAGCCCGGACGCCAGGGGCTCGCTGGTGAAGCCGGGCGGGAGCGCCGGCTCCGCGGCCTGCGCCGGAGCGCAGACGAGCGAGAGGCAGCCGGCGACGGCCGCCACGAGACGCAAGACGAGAAACCCCACTCCCTTCGTTGTAGCGGACCGCGTCCCGATGGTGAAGAGCCGTGGACCAGTCTGGCTCAGGACCGGTCGTGTCCAGACCGGCGGCTGACCGCCCTGCGCCGCCGCCGGACACCGGCGCCCAGGCGTAGCGCGGGCACCTTCCACGCCGCCTCCAGCGCCACCCGCGCGGTCATCTTCGACGCGCCCAGCCTGCGGTCGCGGAACACGATCGGCACCTCGGTCACGCGGAAACCGGCGCGCAGCGCGCGGAAGGTCATCTCGATCTGGAAGACGTAGCCGTTCGCGCGCACGCCGTCGAGGTCGATCGCGCGCAGGACCTCGGCCGAGAAGCACTTGAAGCCGCCCGTGAGGTCGCGCACCTCGACGCCCAACACCGTGCGCGCGTAGTGCGACCCGCCGGCGCTGACGAGCCGCCGGGCGCGGCCCCAGTCCTCGATCGCGCCGCCCTCGACGTAGCGCGATCCCAAGGCGATGTCGGCGGATCCGGCGATCACCGGCGCGAGCAGGCGCGGCACGTCGGCCGGGTCGTGGGAGAAGTCGCAGTCCATCTCGACGATCAGGTCGGCGCCGGCGTCCAGCGCCTGGCGGAAGCCCGCGAGGTACGCCCGGCCCAGGCCGCGCTTGGGGCCGTTGTGCCGCACGACGACCCGGGGATCGTCCGCCGCCAGTCCGTCGGCGATGGCGCCGGTGCCGTCCGGGGACGCGTCGTCGACGATCAGGACGTGCGCGTCGACCGGCGCCTGCTCGAGCGCCGCGAGGACCGCAGCCACGAGCCGCGCGACGTTCTCGGCCTCGTTGTACGTCGGGAGGATCACCCAGGCGGACGGCATGCGGCGGGGAAGGCTCGCAGAGATTCAAGTCCGTGGACGGCTGGTCGAGGGGGTGGTCCTTCAGACAGACGTCCACCTTCGTTCAAACCACTCTCTCACCGGCCGAGCCGTTCCGATGGTCAGAGCAAGAAACGCGGAGGACCGATCCCAGTGATCGGGCCCCCCGACAACGGCACACCCGTCGCGAGGCGGGGCCGCAAAGCCAGGGATCTCGCCCCAGAGACCGCCCAGCTGCCGAAGGAGACCCGACCGGATGTCCGCAGGACGCGTCCGCAGCTTCGCGCTGCTCGCATGCACGATGATCGCCGCGCTGACCGTGTCCCTCACGGTGAGCACCGCCGCGCAGTCGGCGTCCAAGCGCACGGTCGTCATCAAGAACGCGAAGACGAAGAAGACGCGCACGGTGCCGCAGTGCGGCAAGGCCCACGTCGCGGTCCTGCGCAACAACGCGACCATCCGCGCCGACCGCGTCGCGAAGGCCAAGCGGCACAGCAAGGCGCGCCGCAAGGCGCTGCGGGCCTCGTACCTCGCGCAGGCCCTGCGCAAGGCGGGCTGCAGCGCGCGCAGCGAGAGCCAGAAGACCGCGAAGACCACGCCGGGCAGCGCCGGGCAGAAGTCGACCACGTCACGCCCGTCGGCCCCGAACGGCGGACGCAGCGGGACCGGCACCGGTGGCGGCGGCACCGGGACCACGCCGACCGTCCCGGGCGTCACGCCCTCGCCGCAGACCTCGCAGAGCTGGTGGACGGGCATCCAGGGCGGCGCCAACGACTGGGACGCCCGCGTCGGCGCCAAGCTCGGCGCCCGCATCGTCCGCGTCGAGTTCGCCATCGGCACGTCGGTCGCCTCGATGCGCGAGTTCGTCGCCGACTACGCCGACCGCGGCATCCGCATCCTGCCGCTCGCCGGGTTCCACGGCCGCGTGCCCTCCGTCGGCGAGGCGCAGAGCCTCGCCGCCTGGACCGCCGAGTTCGGCCCCGGTGGCAGCTTCTGGGCCTCACGCCCCGCCCAGGCGCACCTCGCGATCCGGCACATCGAGTTCGGCAACGAGACCTCGATGTCCTACCAGGGCACCCAGAAGCGCGGCGGCGAGTACGCCCAGCGCGTCCGCGACGCCTTCACGGCCATCCAGTCGGCCGGCAACCCGCAGGTCGGTCTCCTCGTGCAGGCCGACAACGCGAACCAGAGCGACAACTGGGTCGCCCAGATGTACGCCGCGGTCCCGAACGTCCACGAGTACGCCGCGGGCTGGACCGTCCACCCGTACGGGCCGCGCACCAAGTGGCAGAACCGCATCGACGACGTCGTCTCCGAGACCGCCCGCTACGGCGCGCCGAGCAGCATCCCGATCGACATCACCGAGTGGGGCCTCTCCACCGACAACGGCCGCTGCCTCGACGACAACTACGGCTGGAACCGCTGCATGACCTACGACGAGGCCGCCGCCGCGCTGAGCGGCAGCGTCGCCGACATGCGCGCCCGGTACGGCGGCCGCATCCGTCACTTCCTCGTCTACAACGGCCGCGACCTCCGCGCCAACGGGCAGACGGGCGACCGCGAGCACTACTTCGGCCTCACCACCATCGGTGAACAGGACAAGGGTTCGTTCACCAGCGCGGCACGCGCGCTGATGGCGATGTGAGGCCCACAAAGCCCCGGGCAGGGGAAAGCCGTCCGCGCGCAGCGGCGACGCGCGGGAGCGTCGACGAGGCGCGCTGCGGACGGCGATGAGCACCGCGGCGGTCGCCGGGATCTAGGTCCCGGCGACCGCCGCCAGCTCATGCAGTTCGGCTTCGATGCCGGCCGCCAGGACGTCGAGGTCCGCCACGGCGTCCGCGTCGGCGCACAGGCCGAAGCCCAGTTCCCCGCCCATCGAGACGACGGCGACCCGCAGCAGGTGATGGTCGCCGACCTCCACGAGCGAGTGCATCGCGCGCGCCGGCGCGCCCAGGATGTGGATCGCGCCGCGCGGCCCCGGGACGTTGCTGACGTTCAGGGCGAACACGCGCGCGCTGTTCTCCCAGCGGCGCACGAGGTGCGCCAGCGCGGGCGCGCGGCGGCCCAGGCCCCGGAGCAGCTCGTCGAGCGCGAGCGCGTCGCCGTCCTCCTTGCGGTGTGAGGCATCGGCGTGGATGAGATCGAGGCGCGTGGCCGGGTCGGCCTCGGCGAGGTGCAGGTCGACGGCGAAGAACGAGTCGCGGTTCCCGGCGTCCTCCCCGGGCTGGTGCAGGCTGACGGGCACCTTCACCCGGACGGACGGCAGCGGGCCGTGGTGGTGCAGCAGCCAGCGGCGCATACCGCCCGCGACGGCGGCGAGCACGACGTCGTTGATCGTCGCGTGGGGCGTCCGGGCCTGGCCGATGGCCTTGACGGTCGCGAGGTCGGTCGTGGCGGTCGCCACGCTGCGGCGGGTGCCGACCCGGCCGGCGAGCGGCGTGTGCGCGCTGGAGCCGGGCAGGACCTCGTGGGCGAGGGCCGCAGCAAGGTGCGGATGGGGCGCCTGTCGCGAAGACGGCGGATGAGGCCGTGAACGCGACACCGGCGCCTCGACCTCGTCCCACAGCACGGCGCCGCCGAGCCGCATCGCCGTCGAGCCGTCGGCCAGCGCATGGTGGATCCGGAAGAAGACGGCGGAGCCCCCGTCGTCGAGCTCCTCGACGACGTCGATGCTCCACAGCGGCCGGTCGCGCTCCAGCCGCGACGCCATGAGCGACCCCGCGTGCGCACGCAGCGCGGCCTCGTCGAGCCGGCCGGGGACCGCACGGACGTGGTGGTCGAGGTCGGGCGCGCCGTCGTCGTCCCACGCCAGCGCGTCGCCCTCCCCCGCCAAGCGCCAGGACAGCTCGGGCGCGGCGGCCAGCCGCGCGGCGATCTGCACCCGCAGCGCGGCCGCCCCGCCCTCGACGGGCGCGGAGAGCCGCAGCAGTTTGCAGGTGTGCCCGGCGATGCGCGCGGACTCGATCGCCAGGATCGCCGCGTCTTCGTCGCTGAGGGGGCGGACGACGGTCACGTCCCCCTCATCGGCGGCCCCGGCCGACCCCTTGACGGCCGTCAGAAGACGATCGCCTGGCGGACCGCCTCGCCCGACGCGAGCCGGTCGAATCCCTCGTTGATCTCGTCGAGGGACAGGCGGTGCGTCAGCAGGCGGTCGACGGCGAGCAGGCCGCGCAGGTGCAGGTCGACGAAGACCGGGATGTCGCGCGCGGGCACGCACGAGCCCAGGTAGGACCCCTTCAGCGTGCGCTCCTCGGCCACGAGGCTCACGGCGGGGATCTGCAGCTGCTGCTCGGGGTGCGGGAGCCCGACGGTCACCGTGGTGCCGCCACGGCGCGTCGCGGCGTAGGCGTCGGCGAGGACCTTCGCGTTGCCGACGGTCTCGATGACGTGGTCGGCGCCGCCGCCGGTCGCCTCGTGCACCGCCACGACCGAGTCGCCGTCCGGGCCGCCGAGGGCGACGTCGGTCGCGCCCAGGGCCTTCGCCAGCTCGAGCTTGTCGGGAACGACGTCGACCGCGACGATCTGCGCCGCGCCTGCCACCTTCGCGCCCAGCACCGCCGCGAGCCCGATCCCGCCCAGGCCGTAGACCGCCACGCGATCGCCCGCGCGCACGCCCGCGCCCCGGACCGCCGCGCCGACGCCGGTGAGGATCGCGCAGCCGAACAGCGCGGCGACGTCCCACGGCACACCGTGGTCGATCTTCACCGCCGACCGCGAGGAGACCACCACGTGGTCGCTGAACGCGGAGACCCCGAGGTGGTGGTGGATCTCCTCCCCGGTCTCGGCGTCACGCAGGCGCCGGCCGCCGCTCAGCAGCGTGCCCGCCGCGTTCGCCGCAGCGCCGGGTTCGCACAACGCGGCGCGGCCGTCCCGGCACGGGCCGCATCGCCCGCACGCGGGCACGAACGCCAGGACGACGTGATCGCCGGGCTCGAAGTCCTCGACGCCATCGCCGAGCGCGACGACCTCGCCCGCGGCCTCGTGGCCGAGCGCCATGGGCATGACCCGCGGGCGCGAGCCGTTGATCACCGACAGATCGGAGTGGCAGAGGCCGGCCGCCCGCACCTGGATGAGCAGCTCGTCCGGGCCCGGCGGATCGAGCTCCAGCTCGCGGATCTCCAGCGGGCGACTCTCGGCGTAGGGCGCGGGCGCACCCATGGCGCGCAGGACGGCGGAGCGGATCCTCATGCGGTGATGGTGGCAAGCGCGGTGCGCACGCCGTCGGGGATGGGGACCGGCCGGCGCGTCTCGCGGTCGACGAAGACGTGGACGAACCAACCCGTCGCCGCGGGCGCCTCGAGGTCGTCGTCGCGGTAGAGGCCGATCTCGTAGCGCACGCTGGAGTTCCCCAGCTTGCTCACCCGCAGGCCGGCCTGCACGGTCTCAGGGAAGCTGACCGCCGCGGCGTAGCTGCAGTGCGATTCGGCGCAGAGTCCGATCGCGGGCCCGCCGTGGATGTCCAGGCCGCCCTCGCGGATGAGGAACGCGTTGATGACCGTGTCGAAGAAGGCGTAGTACTCGACGTTGTTGACGTGGCCGTAGACGTCGTTGTCGTACCAGCGCGTCGGGATCGCGAGCTGGTGGCCGTACTCCTCGCGCAGCCCCATGGAGACGGCAGCGTACCCATCCCGCTTGCGCTTCGGCGCGATCCTGCCGAGGATGGCCGGATGGACCACGTCGAGCCGACCACGGACGAGCTGCGCCTGTTCTGGGACCGTGCGGGCGTCCTGTTCTGCATCGTCGGCCCCGATCGCCGGATCGCCTGCGTGAACCAGGCGTGGACCGACCTGCTGGGCTGGCGCGAGGACCAGCTGCTCGGCCATGTCCCCGAGGAGTTCCTGCACCCCGACGACGTCCCGGCGACCCGGCGCGTCGGCTTCACCGACATGGGCGACGAGCAACGCATGCTCGAACATCAGACGCGGGCCCGCCACGCCGACGGCAGCGTCCGCTGGATCCAGTGGTCGGGCCACCTGCGCGACGGGCAGTGGTTCGGCGTCGGCCGTGACATCACCGCGATGCACAGCGCCCAGCGCGCGCTGCAGCACAGCGAGCGCCGGTCGCGGGCCACGCTCGAGGCGCTGCGCGAGGGGCTCGTCATCGTCGCGCCGGACCGGCGGATCGCCGAGGTCAACGACCGCTTCGCCGAGATGACCGGCTGGAGCGTCCGCGACCTCATCGGCCGGCACCCGCCCTACCCGTGGTGGCCGCCCGAGGAGTACGAGCGGGCCGACGCGCTGCTGCGCGCCGCCGCCCGGGGCGAGCACGGCAGCCGCGAGCTGACCTTCATGCGCCGCGACGGCTCGCGGTTCCCGGCGCTCGTGGACGAAGCGCCACTCGTGGAGAGCACGGACGCGAGGCCGTCGACCCTGTCCGTCGTGCGTGACGCCACGGAGCTGACCGATGCGCGGGACCGCCTGCGTGAGGCCCACCAGGTCGCGCGCCTGAGCAGCTGGGAGTGGTACGACGACGACCGCGTGGTCATCCACTACGACGGGATGCGACCGGAGACCCCGCCGCGCTACGAGGTGACCGGCGCCCAGGTGCTCGAGGCGATCGCGCCCGACGACCGCGCCCTCGCGCGGGGCCTGCGCGACGAGGTCTCCGCGGGAACCCGCGAGGAGTTCCACGTCGATCTCCGCGTCATCTCGGCCACGATCGACGTCGCGTGGGTCGAGTGGCGTGGCCAGGCGATCCGCGGACCGGACGGGTCGATCGTCGGCGTCCGGGGTACGGCCCAGGACATCACGGCCCGCAAGCGCGCAGAGTCAGCTGGGCTCCCAGCGAACTGATCCACGGCGGTTCAGTTGCGCCGGACCCGTGCCGATGGACAAGAACTGATGCCCCCCGATCCCTCAGACCCGCTCGATGACGTCGCGCGCTTCTGGGCCCTCGCGCGCGAGCTGTTCTGCGTCCTCGGCCAGAACGGCGAGTTCATCCGGGTCAACCCGGCATGGACGCGCGTGCTCGGCTGGCGCGAAGACCAGTTGCTCGGCCGGCGCGCGTTCGAGTTCGTCCACCCGGACGACCTCGCGGCGACCAGGGACGTCTCGGTCTCCGAGGGGGCGGACGGCCAGCAGCTCGAGGAGTTCCAGAACCGCTATCGGCACAAGGACGGCAGCGTCCGGTGGCTCAGCTGGTCGGGCTACAAGCACGGTGACCAGTGGTTCGGCATGGCACGCGACATCACGGCGACGCGCACCTCCCACGACGCCCTGCAGCACAGCGAGCGCCGGGCGCGCGCGGTGCTCGAGGCACTCCGCGAGGGCGTCATCGTCATCGACGCCACCGGCCAGGTGCTCGAAGTCAACCAGCGGCTCGCCGACATGGTCGGCTTCTCGCCAGGCGAACTGATCGGCGTGCGCCCGCCCTATCCCTTCTGGGCGCCGGAGGACCGCAGCCACCTCAGCGAGGTCCTGCAGGAGACGGCCCGCGGCGCACGACGGACCCTCGAGCTGACCTTCATGCACCGCGACGGGCGCCGCTTCCCCGTGATCATCGACGAGGCCGACCTCGAGCTCCGCGACGGCCAGACAGCGGTCCTCGCGGTCATCCGCGACGTCAGCGAGCTCGTCGGCACACGCGCCCGGCTCGCCGAGGCCCACCGGGTCGCCGATCTCAACTCGTGGGAGTGGTACCCGCAGCAGGACCGCGTGATCGTCTATGAGGATCCGCTGGGCAGCGCGCCCCAGTCCACGTACGAGCTGACCAGCGAGGCCAGCCTGGCGGCGGTGGCCGAGCCGTACCGCACGGAGCTTCGGCAGCTGCGCGACGACACGGCGGCCGGGCTGCGCACCACGTTCAGCATGGACATCGTGACCGGCGAGCCCGCCCCGGGACGGTGGATCGAGGTCCGTGGCGAGCAGATCTGCGATCCGTCGGGGTCCGTCGTCGGGGTCCGCGGGACCGCCCAGGACATCACCGCGCGACGGCACGCCGAGTTCGAGACCCGGTTGCAGAGCGACATCCTCGACGCCATCGACGTCGCCGTGATCATTCGCGGGCCGGGCGACCGCATCGCCCACGCCAACGCCGCCGCGGAGCGCATGTTCGGGCGCACCCGCGACGAGCTCGCCACGATCCCGCCACAGGACGAGCGGCTCCTCGTCCCCGGCCAGGCGGCCGGAGCCGAGGTCACGAGGGCACTGGAATCCGGCAGGGCGTGGGAGGGCGAGCTGGACGTGCGGCACGCCGACGGGTCGGTCTTCCGGGTGCGCGCCCGCTTGAAGATGGTCGCCGACGAGACGGGTCGAGCGGTCTACCGGGCCGCGATCCTCACCGCGCTCCCGTCCTAGACTCGAGACGACCGCCATGGTCTCCCCGCCAGGCCCAGACTCCGGTCGGACCTCCCCGTCCGACATCGACCAAGACGCCGACGTCCGCATGTTCTGGGAGCGGGCGACCGAGCTGTTCTGCGTCACCGACAGCGCCGGCCGGTTCATCCGCGTCAACCCGGCGTGGACGCGCGTGCTCGGTTGGCGCGAGGACGAGCTCGTCGGTCGCCTCGTGACGGAGTTCGTCCACCCCGACGACATCCCCAGGACGAATGCCCCGGTGGTCGAGGAATCGATGGGCGGCCACCGCCTCCAGGAGATGCAGAACCGCTACCGCCACAGGGACGGCAGCCTCCGCTGGCTGCGCTGGAACGGCTACGAGCGCGAGGGCCGCTGGTACGGCATCGCGCGCGACGTGACCGCGACCCACACCTCCCATGACGCGCTCCGGGCCTCCGAACAGCGCTCGCGCGCCGTGCTCGGCGCGCTGCAGGAGGGACTGATCGTCGTTGACCGCAACCTGCGGATCCGCGAGGCGAACGACCGGTTCGCGGAGATGGTCGGCCTGCCCGCAGACGAGATCGTGGGCTTGACGCCGCCGTACCCGTGGTGGCCGACAGATGACCCGGCGGAACAGGCGGAGGCGCTGCGCGCGGGGATGGAGGACCTGCCGACCACCGCCGAGGTCGAGCTCCGCCACAGCTCCGGCCGGCGGATCCCGGTGCTCGTCGACTCGGTGGAACTACCCCAGCGCGGGCGAGACAACGCCCTCCTGGCCGTGCTGCGCGACATCACCCCGCTCGTCGCCGCACGCGACCGCCTGATCCACGCGCACATCGCGGCCGGCCTCAGCAGCTGGGAGTGGCACGCGGCGACCGACATCGTCACGGTCCATGCGAGCGCGTTCGGCCTCGACCCCGAGGGGTACGAGATCGACAGCGAGACGAGCATGGCCGGCGTCATCCCGGAGCATCGCGAAACGCTGCGGCAGGCACGGCGCGACGTCCTCGAGGGCCGGACCGACAGCTTCGCCCTGGACGTGCGCCTCGGCGACGGGGCCCAGGTGGAGTGGATGGAGCTGCGCGGCCATGCGCTGCGCGACGAGGACGGCGCCATCGTCGGCATCCGCGGCAGCGCCCAGGACATCAGCGCACGCAAGCGGGCCGAACACGAGGCGGCGCTCCTGCACGAGCTGGCGCACGGCGTGGTCGCCGTCGACGCCGATCTGCGCGTCACGTATGTCAGTGCGCCCGCGGCGACGCTGCTGGGAGTGCCGCGCGAGGACGCGATCGGGCGGCCGGTCACCGAGCTGATCCCCGGCGGCGACACTCGTCTGCCCAGGCCAGACGGGCGTCCGGGGACCCGCCTCGTCGAGCTGGACCTCGACGGGCCGCCGCCCGGACGGCTCTCGGTCGTCATCTCCCCGGCCTGATCGCATTCTGACCAAGCCCATTTGCACATTGCGGTAACACCCCGGTAGCGTGCGCACCGTCCTTCGCAGGAAGGTTCATCGCCCAAGGGAGAGGGAAGATGCCGATGGCTCCGCGTGCCGGCCTCCGGGTCGCCATGCTCATGCTCGCCGCGCTGCTGTGCGGGCTGCTGTTCACCGCGCCGAACGCGTCCGCCGCGTCGGTTGCCAGCAAGTGGAACCAGGCGCTGCGTCAGGCCGCGCAGAACTTCCAGAAGCAGGTCAACGCCGCGAAGGCTCCGGCTCCGGCGCCCGCACCGGCTCCAGCGCCCACACCGGCCCCGGCGCCGGCCCCGGCCCCAGCGCCCGCGCCGGCGCCCGCGACCCCGCTCAGTGACGCAGCACCCGGCGACACCGTCACGCTCGCGCCCGGCACCACGCTCGTCGTCGGCGACATCGCCCGCACGGGCAGCACCACCACCCTCACCGACGCCACCCTGCAGATCGGCGACGTCGTCGTCGGGACCGGCGTCGACGGCACCGCGACCGGCGGCGACGTCGCGCTCACCGACGGGTCGTTCACCGTCGCGCGAACGCTGACCGAGCAGCGCTTCGCCATCGCGCCCGGCGACCCGCTCGTCTACGACGTCGGCGCCGCCGGCGGCACCCAGGTCTCCGGCGAGCTCGTCTCCACCGGCACCGACGCCTCACCCGCCGCGCTGCGCACGTTCGCCGCGACCGTCGGCGAGCCGGACGTCGCCTCGGCGATCCCGCCCGCCCCGAAGGGCAAGAGCTTCCGCTTCGGCCTGCGGCTCAACGGCGACGGGTCGACCACGATCCGCGCGTTCCTCGGCGACGACGAGGTCATCTACGGCCGCATCCGCCTGAACGGCAGCTACCTCTTCGAGTTGAAGCTCCCCTTCGACGTGAAGGGCAGCCCGGTGGTGATCTCGGGATCGATCAGCGGGTCGAACATCCTGCAGCCGATCCCCCTGTCGGGCATCAAGGGCGCGATCACCGGCGAGATCGAACTCGTCGACGGCGTCTTCCTGACCGGCGGCGAGATCGTCTGGGACCGTGACGGGTTCGCCCTGTCCGGAGGGGCCCGGGTCGCGTGCCGCGAGGGCGACATCTCGGCGACGCTCGCCGGCCGCTACGAGGACGCGAAGAACTGGTCGCTGAACGTCGGAGGCGGCGTGACCGGCGGGCAGTGCACCGTCAGCGACGACCTCGCGCTCCCGGCGGGCGACCTGACCGGCAAGCTCGAGGTGGTCGACGGCGCCGTGACCGGCCTGTTCGAGGTCGGCGGCAAGCTCTCGACGACCCTGCTGCCCGCGGGCGTCGACACGTGGGACGCGCGCTTCCGGTTCGTCTACGGCAGCGAGCAGCCGTCGGCGGAGAACTACGTCGCGTTCTACGCGGCCGCGGGCATCGGCACCGCCCAGGGCCGCGTGAACTTCGACGGCACCCTGGCCCTGAACGCCGACTTCGCGATCCCGTTCTCCGAGGGCACGGACGTCGCGTTCGACGGCGACATCAAGCGCGAGACGCCCGGCGGGCCCGTGATCTACGACGTCGGCGGCTCGGCGAACATCGCGATCGGGTCGAAGGCGAGCCTCGGCGGCAGCCTGCGGTTGACCAACGACCGGCTGACGCTCGCCGGCCGCCTGAACGTCGCCTGCCCGGTCTCCGGGGACATCGGCGGCGAGGTGTCGGCCGACATCCCGCTGACCGCGGTCAACCGCGACTGGTCCGTCGGCTTCGCCGGAGGCGCCGGCGCGAGCGGATGCGGTGTCACGAAGGACTTCGGCCTCGGCCCGAACTCCGGCGCCTCGGGCTCGCTGACGTCCGTCGGCGGCAGGCTCGAGATCGCGCTCGACGCGGACGCCACCATCGAGACCACGCTCATCCCGACGAAGACGTCGTTCTCCGTCGGCTTCGGCCTGAAGATCACGCCCGGCACGTACGCCGTCCGCGCGAGCGGGTCGACGCAGGGCGCCGGGTTCTCGGCGGACATCCAGTCCAACGGGTCGTACGAGCTGGCGTTCAACCTCGACGACCTGGCGCTCGGCGGCGTGTCGCTCGGCGCGAAGGGCTCGATCAAGCGGACGGCCCCGAGCGCCGGCATCCAGTACGCGATCAGCGGCGGGCTGTCGGGCAAGGTCGAGATCTACGACAACCTGTTCCTCCTCGGCGGGTCGCTGGGGATCGACAGCACCGGCGGGCTGACGTTCAGCGGCACGGTCCGCCAGCTCTGCAACGCCGGGTACCTCGACGCGTCGGCCAAAGGCACGATCGTCAACGCCCGCAACTTCGCGTTCGAGGCGGAGGGCCTGGCGTCGAAGTGCCGGATCGGCAACGGCGCGCTGTTCGACGGCCGCACGTTCTACGCGTCGATCGAGAGCGACAACGGCAAGATCCTCTACGACGCCGGGCTGGGCATCGCGCAGCTGAACCTCATCAAGGCGCCGCTGCTCATCATCGGCGACGTCTCGACGTGGCTGACCGGCGTGCAGGGATCGCTCTCGAACACGTGCGACGGCTGCTATGAACGTGGTGTGACCCAGCTGAAGTTCCAGGCCCGGGCGCACGGCGCGGTCCAGACCGTGAGCCAGGTGACGAACACCGTCAACAAGGTCGTCGGGTGGATCCCCTTCGTCGGCGCGCTCATCCGGCCGGTCACGCAGATCGTCAACAACGTGACGACGACGTGCATCGCCGCGACGGCGTACGGCACGGTCGAGGTCAAGGGCCTCGTGGTGAAGAAGCTCACGATCGGGGTCCGCAACCCGCAGTTCGGGCTGCTGACCCTGCCGGTCCAGGGGGCGCTGACGATCCGCCTGAACGCCGACCTCGAGCAGGCGTTCACCAGTGGGGGCGGCGGATCGCTCGGCCAGCTGCCCGCGGTGCAGCTGCCGCCGCTGGGCTCCGGCGGTCCCGTCCCGGGCTGGGGCTGCTGAGGCGATGGCCGCTCCGGACCATGAGGTCGCCATCGTCGGCGGCGGGTTCTCCGGCATCGGAGCGGCCATCGCGCTGCGCCGCGCGGGGTTCGACGACCTGTGCGTGATCGAGGACGGCGACGGCGTCGGCGGTGCGTGGCACTGGAACACGTACCCCGGCGTCGCGGTCGACATCCCGTCGTTCAGCTACCAGTTCTCCTACCGCCAGCGCAGCGACTGGTCCCGGGTCTACGCGCCCGGCGCCGAGCTGAAGGCGTATGCCGAGCACCTCGTCGACACGTACGGCCTGCGGTCGAAGCTGCGCCTGAACACGCGGGTGACGGCCGCGACGTTCGACGACGCCACGCACCTCTGGCACCTGCGGACCGCCGCGGGCGACGAGCTGACGGCGCGCCACGTGATCGGCGCGACCGGCGTCCTGACGCAGCCCAAGCCGCCGGACATCCCGGGCCTGGACTCGTTCGCGGGGACCACGGTCCACACGGCCCGGTGGGACCACGACCTTGACCTGTTCGGCCGCCGGGTCGCGGTGATCGGGACCGGGGCGTCGGCGGTGCAGCTCATCCCGTCGATCGCGCCGGACGTTGCGCACCTCACGGTCTTCCAGCGCACGCCCATCTGGTGCCTGCCGAAGCTCGACGCGCCGATGCCCCGCGCCGTCCAGCTCGCGCTGAAGTGGGTGCCGGGCGCGCGCTGGCTGACCCGGATGGCCAGCCAGGCGTACGTCGAGCTGACCTTCCCCGTGTCCGCGCACTTCGCGTCGGCGCTGCCGCTGGCCAAGCGCGGCGAGCAGGTCGGCAAGAAGTTCCTGCGCGACCAGGTCCGTGACCCCGTCGTCCGCGACAAGCTCACGCCGCGCTACGGCCTCGGCTGCAAGCGCCCGAGCTTCTCCAACGAGTACCTCGCGTCGTTCAACCGCTCGAACGTCGCGCTCGAGACCACGCCGATCGCGGAGATCACCCCCGCCGGGGTGCGGACCGAGGACGGGGTCGAGCACGAGATCGACGTGCTCGTGCTCGCCACCGGCTTCAAGGTGTTCGAGGAGGGCAACATGCCGCCTTACCCGGTCACCGGGCGCGACGGCGCGGACCTCAGCGCGTTCTGGTCCGAGCACCGCTACCAGGCCTACGAGGGCGCGAGCGTCCCACGGTTCCCCAACCTCTTCATGATCCTCGGGCCCTACGGCTACAACGGGTCGTCGTACTTCACGCTCATCGAGAACCAGATGCGGCACATCGTGCGGGCCCTCGTCCACGCCCGCGACCAGGGCGCCACGCGGATCGAGGTCCGCGAGGAGGCGAACGCCAAGTACTTCGAGGACATGCTCGGCCGCCGCCACCGGCAGGTGTTCTTCCAGGGCTCCTGCGCGACGGCCAACAGCTACTACTTCGACCGCCACGGCGACGTGCCGCTGCGGCCGGCGACGACCCTCGAGGCGATGTGGCGCAGCAGCCGGTACGACCTGGGCGACTACCGCTTCGACGGATTGACAGTCTGACCAATCGAAAGACGACTTGAGTTTCGCCCATCGTTGGTCGATGGTGTGAGTGATGCCCACACCCCCGCCGTCCAGAGAAGGGGAGCGACTCGACGAGGTCGGCCTGTTCTGGGAACAGGCCGGGGAGCTGTTCTGCG
>JAEMQS010000040.1 GCA_016463765.1 Solirubrobacteraceae bacterium
ACGGGGCTCTGGACAGGAGCCGGCTGAAACGACGCTTCCATGTGCCGCAAGGTACGTGCGACACAAAGGCTCTCTTTCGAACTTGTCCTGCGCAACAGATGGCCGGTGCGCCGGGGTCACGGTGAGATCCGCGGTCTTGGTTGCGGCACGGGCGCTCCCCCGGGGCGCCGCCTGCCCATAGCTTCGGCGCCGCGAGAGCTTCCAAGTGTCGCGGCGGGCGGACAGGTCCTGCCAGACAGCACGAGCTGGACCACCAGCACCAGCTCGTCCAGGCACGGAGCGCGTGGCTGCTTCCCCAGGGCGGCCACGCGCTTCCGTACCGCAGCGCACGGTTTTTCCTCACATTCCACTCTGTGTGGTAGAACACACTCCGTTCCGCGCGGACGCGGGGGAGAGAACTCCGTCGACGATCAGTGTCGTGAACGTGCTCTGTCCAGCACGACGTGCCCTGTCCGGCACGTAGGGGGAAGAAGTCCATGTCGATGGTTGCTGTCCGACGGCTCAGCGCTGCTGTGTCGTTCCTCGCCGCGCTGTGTTTCGCAGCGCCGGCCAACGCCGCGTTCGTGCAGGGTCCTCAGGGCCCCGCGTTCTACACGCCGCCGGCCCCGCTGCCCGCGGGCGCCCAGGGTGATCTCGTCTCGTGGAGAGCCACCACCGTCAATCTCGGCGCCGGCGCACCCGCCGTCCGCGCCTACAACGTCATGTACCGGTCGACCGACGCCAAGGGCGCGTCGAAGCTCGTCACCGGCACCGTCATGGTCCCGACGACCGGGTTCTCCGGCGCGCGGCCGATCGTCTCGTACGCGCCCGGCACCGCCGGCCTCGGCCCGCAGTGCGCGCCCTCGAAGCAGCTCGCCGCCGGCGGCTGGTACGAGAAGACGAACATCGTCGCCGCGCTGAAGAAGGGCTGGGCCGTCGCGACGACGGACTACGCCGGCTACACGACCGGTGACCGCCCGACCTACCTCGACGGCTCGTCGGAGGGTCGCAACGTCCTCGACATCGTCAAGGCGTCCGCCCAGGTCCCGGGCAGCGGCCTCGTGGCGAACACGAAGGTCGGCCTCTGGGGCTACTCGCAGGGCGGCCAGGCCGTCTCCTTCGCGGGTGAGCTCAAGTCGAGCTACGCGCCTGCGGTCAACCTCGTCGGCGTCGCCGCCGGTGGCGTCCCCGGTGACTTCCAGACGACCGCGCGGGTGCTGAACAAGGCGCCGGGCGCCTCGTTCCTGCTCGCCGGCGTCCTCGGTCTCACCGAGCAGTACCCGGAGCTCATCCCGCTGAACGACCTCGTCAACTCGGCGGGTCAGGCGGCGATCGCCAAGGGCCGCTCGCAGTGTGTCTTCGAGGCGCTCAACGAGTTCTCGGGCCAGGACATCCAGCCCCTGACCAAGGACAACCTGAACCTCGAGCAGCTGATGGCCATCCCGTCGGTCAAGGAGGCGCTGGACAAGCAGAAGCTCGGCACGCGTGCCATCCCGGCGCCGGTGTACCAGTACCACGGCCAGGCCGACGAGTTCATCCCCGTCGGGCAGGCGCACACGCTGAAGAAGGCCTGGTGCGCCCGCGGCGTGAAGGTGAAGTTCGACCTGTACAAGTCCGAGCACATCGTCACGCAGACGCAGGCCGGCACGTACGCGACGAACTGGCTGGACACGCGCTTCAAGAACCAGGCGATCCAGTCGAACTGCAACAACGCCGCGACGCCGCCGAGCACCGCGGTGACGAACGCGCAGGGTGACCTGCTCTTCGGTCTGGACAAGTGGCCGCTCAGCGGCAACATCTACCTCGATCGCCTGAGCTCGCGGCTCACGCTGCCGGCGGCCTCGACGTTCTCCGGTCTGGCGAACATCACGACGGGGTCGCTGACCAGCCCGGCCAACGGCATCTTCGTCCCGGACTTCAACGGGACGATCAACCTCGGCATCCAGATCGGTGTCCGGGTGGGCGTGCAGCAGGCCGCGGCCTGGAAGGGCACGTCGACGCTCGACGACAACGGCGTGGTCCGGCTCGCCGGCACGGTGCCCGCGATCGTCCGGATCAAGACGCTGAGGCTGGGCATCATCACGCTCGGTGCGAACTGCCGGACGCGGTTCCCGGTCCAGATCCCGTACTCCTTCGAGGGGAGTGTCGGGGACATCGGCGCGGGCCTGCTCACGTCGAGCCGGACCGCCTCGATCCCGGAGTTCGTCGACTGCGGCGCCTACGGCCCGCTGCTGAGCAGCCTCGCCTCGGCGCCGAACAACCGGTTCACGTTCACGCAGACGCCGCCGCCGCCGGTCGCGTACTAGCGCGAGCCTGACGTCGGTCTGACCGCTGCGGCCGCCCCCTCGGGGCGGCCGCAGCCGGTTAAGGTCGGCCCATGAGCGATTCCGATCAGGCCTTCGGCCGTTTCGACGAGGTCGAGACCGGCGAGGCCTTCACCCTCCAGAACCAGTGGCTGCTGAAGGTCGAGCTCGCCGAGGGCTCGGTCATGGCGCGCAGCGGGTCGATGGTCGCCTACCAGGGCGACGTGCGCTTCGAGCACAAGGGCGGCGGCCTCGGCCGGCTGCTGAAGAAGGCCGCGACCGGCGAGGGCCTGCGGCTGATGCAGGCGTCGGGGTCCGGGGAGCTCTTTCTCGCCGACCAGGCCATGCTCGTCCACGTCATGCGGCTCGACAACGACGCGATCACCGTCAACGGCCGCAACATCCTCGCCTTCGAGGAGGGGATCGAGTGGGACATCACCCGTGTGAAGGGCGGGACCGCCGGGATGCTCGCGGGCGGCCTGTTCAACGTGCACCTGCGCGGAACCGGCACCGTGGCGCTCGTCTCCGACGGTCAGCCCGTCCGGCTCCAGGTCCACGAGGCGCCCACCTTCGCCGACCCGCAGTCCGCGATCGCGTGGTCCAGCGGCGTGACGACCACGCTGAAGACCGACATGCAGGCGAAGTCGTTCATCGGCATGGGCTCCGGCGAGAGCTTCCAGCTCGGCTTCTCCGGTCAGGGCTGGGTGCTCGTGCAGCCCTCCGAGGGCCGTGTCGTCATCGCCACCTAGTGGTGCGCGGGCTCCAGCAGCTCGGCCTTCGCGCGGCTGACGGCGACCTCGCCGCCCATGACGCCCATCCGGTTGATCTCGACGTCGCCCATCTCCTCGGTGATCCACTGGTGGGCGAGTTCGTTGGACCGCTCGGACTGGTCGGCCTGCTCGAAGATCGTCATGGACGCGATCCTGCCGTTGCCGAGATCCAGGCACTGGTAGGAGATGAAGCCGGGCTCCTGCGCGAGGGCCTCGGCGAAGTCGCGGTCGACGCGGTGCATGAAGGTGTCGGCCGCGTCAGGCTCGATGCGGTAGGTGCGAATGCTGGCGAACATCGGTGCTCCCCTCGTGGTGGTCAGCCCGCCGCTTCGGCGAGCTGGGGCAGGGCGTGCAGCTGGCGGTACAGGCCGGCGGCGTCGGTGTAGGTGGTCTCTGCGGCGATCTCCCCGTTGGCGTCCAGGCGGATGACGTTGCAGCCCGCCATGTTCGCCGGGTAGCCCGTGGGCGCGAGGCCCACGAGGTCGCCGAGGTGCGTGCCCTCGGCCCGCCATTCCTCGCAGATCAGGTCGCCGTCGCACGCGATGCGGGTCGCGCGGACGTGCAGGTCGGGGAACGCCCGGAGGTACGCCTCGGCGGCGTTGCGGATCGCCGCGCGGCCGTGCAGTGCTTCGGTCAGCGTGATGTCCCGGGACACCGCGTCGGGGGCGTAGCAGGCGGCGACGCCGTCGGGGTCGTGCGCGTTCCACGCGCCGGTGAGTCGGTCGATGAGATCGGCGCAGTGCCTCTGCGTCATGACGATCTCCTCTCGTCGGGTCCTCGAGTGACGGTACGCGCGGGCGCGCGGGGCTGCAACCATGAACCGCATGAGTGACGCGCCCGCCCCCGAGCCGCACGAGGCGACGGTCTCCTTTCATGAGCCGGTCGACGTGCTCCCGCACCTGCTCGGGCTCGACGGCCTGAGCTACGTCGAGTCCGTGCGCGACGGCCGCCTGCCGCCCGATCCGCTGATGGAGGCCATGGGCATCGTCGTGACGGAGGCCGAACGCGGCCGCGTCGTCATGGAGGCGGTCCCACAGCGCCACCACCTGAACCTCGGCGGCATCGTGCACGGCGGGTTCCTCGCCACCATCCTCGACGCCGCGACGGGCTTCGCGCTGCACACCACGCTGCCGGCGCAGTCGACGGCGCCGCACGTCGCCGTCGCCTACCAGTTCCTGCGCGCGGGCCTGCCCGGAGTGCGGATGCGCTGCGAGGCGACGGTCCTGCGCACGGGCACCCGGCTCGGGCACGTCCGGGCCGAGCTGTCCGACGAGAACGGCCGGCAGCTCTCGACGGCGGAGACCACCCACGCGGTGCTCGTCGTCGAGGGGATGGACCACCTCCAGGCGGGGCCGTCGGCCTGACGCGGCGGCTGGGCATCGGGGCGCTCGCGGCGCTCGCGCTCGTGGTCGTCGCGCTCCCGTCCGCGCACGGCGCGACGCGCTGGACGCCCGACGTCGCGGCCGCGCGCGCCTACGCGCTGGAGCGCCCGGGCGTCGAGTCCTTCTCGGTGCGCGACGGGTCCCGCGCGTGGGGGTATCAGCCTCGCCGCGTGGTCCGCACGGCGAGTCTCATCAAGACGATGTTCCTCCTCGCCTACCTGCGCCGTGGGGACGTGCGCTTCCGGCCGCTGGGGCCCGCGCAGAAGGCGCTGCTCGACCCGATGATCCGCAAGTCCGACAACTGGACGGCCACCCGCGCGCGGATGATCGTCGGCGACGACGCGGTCCGCCGCCTGGCGCGCGCCGCGGGGATGCGGAACTTCTGGCCGGCCCCGGTCTGGGGCGGGAGTTCGACCACCGCGCGCGACCAGGCCGTGATGTTCCAGCGCCTGGAGCGGCTGCTGCCGCCGCGCCACCGGGCCTACGGCCTGCGCCTGCTGCGGACCATCGTGCCGTCGCAGCGCTGGGGGGTCGCCCGGGTCGTGCCCGACGGCTGGCGGATCTACCACAAGAGCGGCTGGGGCTCGGGCAGCGGCGCGGTCGACCACCAGGCGGCGCTGCTGGTCAAGGGCGACCGGCGCGTGGCACTGGCGATCACGACGACGTCGAACCCCAGCCACAAGGAGGGCAAGGTCACGCTGCGCGGGATCGCCTTCCGGCTGCTGCGCGGACTGCGCTGATCAGCGCGCGGTGAGGCGCATCGTCGGGCGCGGTGCGTCCCCGACGAACGCCGAGACCTGCACCTTCGACCCCTTCGCCGCACGCCGGCTGAGCTTCACGCGGACCATCGCGGTGCGGCCCGGCGCGAGACGGACGCGGGAGACCCCGAGCTGCCGGCCGCCCTGGCGCACGACGACGCGGATGCGGCAGGAGTTCCTCCGGGCCTTCGAGCAGCGCATCCACACGCGCAGCGACCGGCGGTCGGCCGCCAGGCGCGGACGACCGAAGCGCGCGGGGGCGGCGGCGCGGGCACCGAGCACGTCGCCCTCCTCGGTGGGCGGATCGACCTTCGTCCCCGGGGTCGACGGGGTCCCGAACGGGACGTCGGCCTGAGGCGGGGCAGGGGTGGCCGGGGGCGTCACCGGAGGCGGCGTGGGCTGCACGGCGTCGTAGCCGAGGGCGCTCCAGATGAGGTCGGCGTACGTGTCGTGTCCGACGGCCGACGGGTGCGGGTCGCCGCCGTTCTGGCAGACGAGCAGGTACGTGCAGATCGACGCGTTCTGGCTGGCCGGCGGGCTGTTGAAGGTGGGGTGGGGGTCGACGAAGACCGCACCCGCGCCGGTGGCGGCGGTCCGCAGGCGGTCGTTGAAGGCGGCGTGCTGGATGTAGCGGGCGGGCTGGCCGGGCTGGTTGTGGCTGAGCGGGTCGCCGTAACCGGTGACCACGAGGTCGGCGGCGGGCGCGGCGGCGCGCAGGGCGGAGACGATCTGCGCGAGGCGGCTCTGCACGTCGTCCAGGTCGGCGCCGTCGAGTAGGTCGTTCCCGCCGGCGGTCACGGTGATCGGGCTGACGTCGCCGGGGTGTGAGGCGAGGAACGCGAGCGCGGCGTCGAGCTGGCTGCCCGCGTGCTGGTCGTACTGCGCGTTGCCCTGGCATGCCGATGCGGCGGGCCCGATGACCGATGCGGTCGTGGCGCCCGGGCAGCTGTAGTTCACGGCCGTGTGGCCGGGGCGCAGCGGCTGCAGGCGCTGCTCGAGGCGGTCGACGAAGCTCGTGAACCGGGCGCCCGAACCGGGGGCGCCGTTGACCACGCCGTACGGGACGGAGTCACCGATCGCGAGGCTGAAGCCCGCGGGCGCGGCGTGCGCCGCGGGCGCGAACAGCACGGCGGCGAGCAGCCCGCAGAGCAGCGTCAGGGCTGCGTGTCGTCGTCCTTGGCGGCGCATCATCCCGGGTAGTCGGCGCATCCGGCGCGGACTGCAGCGCATTCTCGCAGGTGGGTCTATTCACCCGCGGGGGCCGCCGGCTCGGCGGGCGCGGGCGCGGGCTCGGGCGTTGGTTCGGGCTCAGGCGCGGGCTCCGGGGGCGCCGGGCTGCCGTAGCGCGTGGTGACCGGCTGGCGCTTCTCGCCTCCGCCGGGGGTCCGGATGACCCGGGTGACGGTGATCGAGAAGTTGCCGTCCTCGACCGGCTGGCGCGCGCCCGGGATCGCCTGGACGCGCCGCCCGCCGTTGTCGCCGTACAGGCGCACGGTCACCGAGGTCTCGGTGCTGCTCGTGCGCACGAGGATGGGGGTCTTCGTGTCGTTGGTCCAGCGCAGGTCGATGCTGCCGAAGTTCAGCGTCGACTCGCGGCCCGCGGGGTAGCGATCGATGTACAGGCTGTGCGCGGTGTGGGCGTCGATCTGCAGGCCGGCGAAGTACGCGGCGTTGTACATCGTCGTGGAGAACTGCGAGACCCCGCCGCCGACCGACGGCTCCAGCCGGTTGCCCTCGGCGATGAACGGGGCCTCGACGTACCCCTTCGCCTCGGTGCGCTCGCCCGCGATGTCGTTCAGCGAGAACGTTCCGCCGGGCGCGATGACGGTCCCGTCGACGACCGACGCGATCTTGCGGATGTTCGTGACGCGTGGCTCTCCGGGCGCGTAGTAGGTCGTGAACGTGCCGATCAGCCGGTCGATCCCGCGGGCCTGCTCGGTCGTGACCGCCGGGCCGACGGTCTTCACCGGCAGCGTCGCGTCGTGGCGTCCCGCGCGGACCGCGCGATCGATGCGATCGCCCGCAGCGCCGCGGTTGACGGTGCGGCCGGAGCGTCCCGGCGACCGGATCTCGACCTTCGCGCTGCGCGGCCGCCAGCTGACCTCGCCCTTGCCGTCGACGACGACGTCGCTCCCGGTGGCGGAGAAGCGCGCCTCGCGCGCGGGGCGGTCGCGCTTGGCGGCGAGTTCGGCGACGAGCGCCTTGCGCGCCTCCGGGTCGGTGCCCAGCCGCGCGTCGCGGCCGTCCTTCAGGGGGCGCAGCGCGACGAGCCCGGCCAGCTGGGCCTGGGTCACGGTGAGGTCGCCGCCGGGGGCCTTGATCGTGAGCGGCTCGTCCAGGTACGCCTCGGCGCGGTTGGCGATCTCCCGCACCTTCTCCGAGGACACGGCGTCGCGCACGGTGATGGGGATCGGGACGGTCCGGTCGCGGGGCCCGGCGAACGCGGATTCCAGCCGGTCGGCGAGCTCCGTCCGCTGGACGCGCCGTCCGTCGCGCGGCGGCGTGACCGTCACCTCCAGGGTCTCGGGTGACGCCTCGATGGCGCCCGGCGAGAGCGGCCGGTCGACCTGCGTGGCGACGTCCCGGACGGTCGCACTGAGCTTCGCCTGGTCGATCGTCGTCACGGGCTCGACCTCGCGGCTGCCGGTCAGCCCGCCGACGACGCCGCGGACGGTGCCGAGCGGGCCGTCGCGGCCGGCGTCGAGCGCACGCTGCACGGTCGCGTCGAGGTCGACCTCGTACCCGGCGTCCTCCGGGCTGACGTCGATGGTCGTCGAGCCCGCCGCGAGCGTGACCGGCTTGTCGCTGGCGAGCACCGGGGCGAGCCGGCGCTCGGCCTCCTGCGCGTCGGCGCCGCCGAGGTCCACGCCGGCGACCTCGGTGCCGGGGAGCACCTTGTCGCCGTAGGAGCTGCCGACGACGAGCAGCAGCAGGACGAGCACGCCGACGGCGCCCGCGATCGCGAGCAGCGCGCCGCGCCGCGGACCGCGGGTGCGGCGCGGGCGGTCAGACCGGCGGTCGGACCGGTGGGGCGGCTCCGGCGGTTCGTCGTCGAACCAGTCTCGGCGCGTGGCGGAACGGGTCGTCATGCGCTCCTCCACGGTACGCCGTCCGCGGGCCGATCCCTGGAAAACGTCGTGCAGCGCGGTCGGGCCTGACCCTGCGGTAGCGTCGGCCCATGGCGGAGCCTCCGGTCGACCACTCGCCCCACAGCGTCGTCGCGTTCCATCTCGACGCCTCGGCCGGCCGCCTCTGACTGCCCGACCACACGCTCGAGCTGCTGCGCTCCTCCGAGCGCGAGGTGCAGGTCCAGCTGCCCATCGAGCGCACCGACGGATCGCTGTCGGTCTACACCGGCTACCGCGTCCAGCACAACGCCGCGCGCGGGCCGTTCAAGGGCGGGATCCGCTTCCACCCGGACGTGGATCTCGACGTCGTGCAGGGCCTCGCGTCGCTCATGACCTACAAGTGCGCGCTGGTGAACATCCCGTTCGGCGGCGCGAAGGGCGCGGTGCGCTGCCCGTCCCACGAGCTCGACGACCGCGAGCTCGGCCGGCTCGCGCGCGTGCTGACCCGCCGGCTCGCTGACGTCATCGGGCCGGAGCGCGACATCCCCGCGCCCGACATCGGCACCGACGAGACGACGATGGCGCACATGATGGACGAGTGGGCGCACCTCGTCGGGCCGTCACCGTCGATCGTCACGGGCAAGCCCCTGGCCCTCGGCGGGACATACGGGCGCCGCGACGCCGTCGGCCGCGGGCTGGCGCAGCTCTTCGCCTTCAGCGCCGAGGACCTCGGGGTGCCGGTCGAGGGGGCGCGGGTCGCGATCCAGGGGTTCGGCAAGGTCGGAGCGTCGGCCGCGGTCGCGTTCACGCGCCTGGGCTGCCGGGTTGTCGCCATCAGCGACGCGGACACGGCGGTGATCGCGCCCGACGGTGGGTTCGAGCTCAGGGTGCTCGAGGAGTCGATGGCCGAAGGCCTGCCCGCGGGCTCGCTGCCCGGTGAGCAGCGCCCGCGCGAGGAGCTGCTCGGCATCGGCTGCGACGTGCTGATCCCCGCGGCGCTCGGCGGGGCGATCCATCCGGGCAACGTCGCGGCCGTCGACACGCGGGTGATCCTGGAGGGCGCGAACGCGCCGGTCACGCTCGACGCCGAATCCGCCCTGCTCGATCGCGGCGTGCAGATCGTCCCGGACCTGCTGGCGAACGCGGGCGGTGTCGTGGTCTCGTACTTCGAGTGGGTGCAGAACCTCCAGCACCTGCACTGGGACGCGGGCGAGGTCGACGAGCGGCTGGGGCGCACGATGCGCCGCGCGTGGGGCGAGCTGGCCGAGGCGGCCGGTCTGCAGGACGGCCGGTCGGCGCGCACGTTGCGCGAGGCGGCCTACGACCTGGGCGTCGGCCGGGTCGCGCAGGCGATGGCGCTGCGCCGCTCGGGATAGCCCCGCCCCAAGGCCGCCGAGCGTCACATAGTGGTCGCTCTGACGACCAGTATGTGACGCTCACCGCGCGAGGGGTGGCGCCGTGGCTGCAGTTCCGCTGGTCGTTGCCGATACCCTTGGTATGACCATGACGGTCGCGTCACTCACCGAGCGGACGTTCCGCATCGCGCCGGCTCCCGGCGGCGAGCAGGATGTCGTCGCCACGGTGCTCGTCAGCGCCACCGACGGCCGCGCGCTCTCCGACGCGCTGAGCTGGCTGCGGACCCGCGAGTATCTCGCCCCCGCGGCCGAGAGCGCCGACCAGATCCTGGCCCTTCGCGCGCTCGTCGCGCTCATCGATCAGATCGACACGCTCACCGACGACGGCCACGGCGCGCCGATGGACCTCACGCAGGCGCAGGTCGCGCTGCTGGGCGAGGCCACGGTCCGCTACGCGGCGGAGCGTGACACCGAGGACGGCTACGTCGCGCCCGCCGAGCGCGAGCGCATCGCCCGCCTGCGTGAGCTCTCCCACCGCCTCTTCGACCTCGGCGCGGACTTCGCCGGCGCGGTCGCCGAAGCGCAGGCGCACCACCACTAGATGGCCACCGAGCCGCCCCAGCAGCCACCCGCTCCGGGCTGGTACCCCGACCCGCAGGCGCCCGGCGCCGAGCGGTGGTGGGACGGCGTGCAGTGGACGGCCAACCAGCGCCCCACCGGCGGCATCGCCGTGCCCGTCGCGCCGCCACGGCCGATGGGCCAGTCCGACGAGAAGACGTGGGCGGTGCTCGCCCACCTGTCCGCGCTCGCCGCGGCGTTCATCGGCTTCGCGTTCCTCGGCCCGCTCGTCGTCTATCTCCTCAAGCGCGACGACAGCCCGTACGTCCGCGCCCACGCCGCGGCGGCCCTGAACTTCCAGCTGTCGTGGCTCATCTGGGGCATCGTCCTGGGCATCGCGACGTTCGTCCTGATCTTCTTCATCGTCGGCTTCCTGCTGCTGCCGGTGATCATCATCGGCGCCATCGCGTGGCTCGTGCTCGTGATCGTCGCCAGCGTCAAGGCGAACAACGGCGAGCTGTACAAGTACCCGCTGACGATCGACTTCGTAAGTTAAGCGGCGCCTGGGTGGTTCTCCTGGAAACAGGAGACCTCGCCCATGCTGCCGCCCCGCCTCACCTTGCCTGCTCTGCTCGCCGTCCTGCTGACGGTGCCGACGTCCGCGCCGGCGAGTTCCGTGTCCAACGACACCGGCGGCCCTGCGGTGGGCGGCACGGCCGCCGTCAACTCGATCTCGATCGCGCCGACCGCCGGTGCGCTGCGGTTCACGGAGAGCGCGGCCGGCGGCGGGGGGATGACGGCCGGCGCGGGCTGCACCCCGGTCGTGGCAGGGACGGCCGACTGCGACGTCGCCGAGTCGCAGATGATCATCGTCGGGCTCCAGGGCGCGTCGGACAACCTGTTCGCAGGGTCGCTCTCGACGACGCCGCTCCTCGTCAACGGCGGCAGCGGGAACGACACGATCACCTCCGGCGGCGGCGCGGATCTTCTCTCCGGCGCCACGGGCGGCGACACCGTCAACGGCGGCGAGGGTGACGACCATTTCGCCGACACCGCCGTCATCATCTTCGGCGTCGAAGCGGGCGACGGCGACGACGTCTTCAACGGCGACGGCGGGAACGACACCTTCGACGCCGGCGACAATCACACCGCCGACGGCAACGGCAAGGGCAGCGACACCTTCAACGGCGGCACGGGCATCGACACCGCCGACTACAGCGGACGCAGCACGCCGCTGACGATCAACGTCGCCGCCGTCGGCCCCGACGGCGCGGCGGGAGAGGGCGACACGATCACCAACGCCGAACGGGTCCTGGGCGGCAGCGCGGCCGACACGATCACCGGCGGGCCGAACCCCTCCGCCCTGATGGGCGGCGCGGGCGGCGACACGCTGCGGGGTGGCGCCACCTCCGACACGCTGTTCGGCGGGACCGAGGGCGACGCGCCCGGCAGCGGCAACGACACGCTCGACGGCGGTGGCGGCGGGGACCTGCTGCGCGGCGGTGACGGCGTCGACACGGCGACGTACGCGACCCGCGGGGTCCCGGTCACCGTCTCGCTCGACGACGTCGCCAACGACGGGCAGGCCGCCGAGAACGACAACGTCCGCAGCGACGTCGAGGCGATCATCGGCGGGGCGGCCCCGGACACGCTGACGGGCTCGGCCGGCGCCAACCGCATCGACGGCGCGGGCGGCGGGGACACGATCACCGGCGGCGACGCGGCCGACGTGCTCGTCGGCGGCGAGGGCGACGACACCATCCAGGCGCGTGACGGCGCGACGGACACGGTCGAATGCGGCGCCGGGACGGACGCGGTCGTCGCGGACACGGCCGACACCGTCGCAGCAGACTGCGAGTCTGTCGACCGCCCGGCTGTCGCGGCCCCACCGGAGCCCCAGGTCATCGTGGTGCCCGGGACCGCGGGCGGCGGCACGGGCCCCGGCGCTGCCGGTCCGGCCACGTTCGGCGTGACCATCGGGGCCGGCACGCTGAAGGCCGACACGCGCGGGCGCATCAAGGTCACCGTGCGGTGCCCCGCCCAGACGGCGGCGTGCACCGGCACGTTGGCCCTGCGCGGCACCAGGCCCGCGAAGACGCTGGCGACGAAGACCTACCGGGTCCCGGCCGGCGCATCGCGCGCGATCACCTTCACCCTGAGCAAGAGCCTGCGCGCGAAGGTCCGCCGCGGCGCGCGCCTGAAGCTCCGGCTCGTGGCGACCTCCACGGGGGCGACGGCCGCCGCCGGGGTCACCGTGCGCAGGTAGCGGGTCAGGCGGGCGCGAGGGCCACGACGTCGACCTCGACCTTGAGGCTCGTCGTGCGCCCGCGCGTGTACATCACGCCCGACATCGGGGCGACGTCGGAGTAGTCGCGCCCGTAGGCCGTGACGATGTGGCGGTCGCCGACGACCTGGTCGTTCGTCGGGTCGAGGTCGAGCCAGCCCGCGCCGGGGAACAGGACGCTGAACCACGCGTGCGAGACGTCCGCCCCCGTGAGCTTCGGCCGACCCGGCGGCGGGTCGGTCTCCAGGTAGCCGCTGACGTACCGGGCGGGCAGCCCGAGCGATCGCAGGCAGGCGATGCCGATGTGCGCGAAGTCCTGGCACACGCCCTGCCGGGTCTCGAGGACCTGCGTGAGCGGCGTGTCGACCTTCGTCTCCCCGGGTGCGAACGCGAAGTCGGCGTGGATGCGCGACGACAGATCCGTCACCGCCTCGACGAGCTGGCGGCCGGGCGTGAACGACGGGGCGGCGTACGCGGCGAACCGGGGGTCCGCCTCCACGCGTCGGGAGTCCAGGGCGTAGTGGATCGCCTCGACGTCACGGTCGTCGCGCACCTCCTCCCACGTCTGCTGGCCGAACAACGACAGCGCGGCGGCCCTGCGGCTGGCATCGACCTCGACGACGCTCGTCGCGGTGACGGTCAGCGCGCGGTGCGGCGCCGAAATCGCCACGTAGGCCACGCGGTTGCCGAAGAAGTCGACGTGCTCGCCCTGGTCCTCGGGTGCGGGATCCACGGTGATCGACGCCTCGAGACACCGCTGCCCGGGCGCGTCGCGCGGGAGCAGGTGCAGGAGGCTGTAGCTCGGCGCGACCCGCGCGGAGTAGCGGTACTCGGTGCGGTGCGTGATGCGGTAGGTCGCGCCCACGGTCAGGCCTCTCCGGACGGGCCGGTCCAGCCGAGCGTCTGCTGCGGCAGGCGGCGGGCGAAGTGCGCGCGGTCGAGTTCGTCGGCGGCGGCGAGCAGCTGGGCGTGCAGGTCGCCGAGCAGGGCGTCGAGAGCGGGCCGCGTCGACGCGCCCTCCGCGTCGCCGACCATCGTCTTCGGGTCGGTCAGCGCGAGCGCGGTGCTCGTCTCGAGCACGAGGCGCTGATCGGCGCGCAGCCTCTGGCCGGGAGTCGCCGGGAGCGCCGCGAGGTCGTCCGTGAGCCGCGCGAGCTGGTAGGCCAGCGAGCGCGGGTTGTGCTCGTCGAGGAGCAGCAGCTCCAGCGCGGTTTCGAGCTGCGCGCGCGAGCGGTACCGACGGCGGTACGTGATGATGCTCTCGGCCGCGGTGAGGGTCGATTCGAGCACGAGGCTGTCGGCTGCGACGTCGCGGGTCGTCGTGATCGTCGCCCGCAGCAGGGACAGCAGGCCGATCGCGCGCTCCAGCCTGCGGCCCGCGTCGAGGAACCGCCAGCCGAGGTCGCGGACCATGCTCTCCTCGCCCAGGCCGCCGAGCGCGAGCAGCCCCTGCATGAGCCGCTGCAGCGTCGCCTGGGTCTCCGGAGCCCCCACGCCCTCGCGGCGGCGCAGTTCCAGGATCTGCCGGTCCAGCGTGCCGACGACCAGCCACGTGTCGCCCGAGAGCTGGTCGCGCACCGCGTAGGCGCACTGCAGGAGCGCACGGACGGCGTGCGCGACCGTGCCCGGCCGGTGCTCGTCGACGAGCAGGGCGTGCAGCTCGTCGCCCGGATGGTCGAGCAGGGCGGGCTCGGTGAAGCCCGGCTCCGTCGCGGTGACGTCGGTGAGCGCGCCGAGCAGCACGCGCAGCGCGGCCTCGCTGGCGGGGTCGCCGCCCTGGAACTCGTTGCGCCGGTCGTGGATGGTCCGCAGCAGCCGGACGGTGGACTCCGCGCGCTCGGCGTACCGGCCGAGCCACCACAGGTTCTCGGCCGCGCGGGCGGGGAGGGACGCCATCGCATCCACGCCCTCGAGCGCCGGACCGGTCTCCAGCCAGAACCCCGTCTGGCGCTCGGGCTCGGAGGTCAGCACCCACGTGTCCTTGCTCACCGCGCCCGCCTGGTTGCTGATGCGCTGGCGCCCGTCGTCACCGGCCGGCGCCACGCGGGTCAGGCCGCCCGGCATCACGGTGTACGAGTCACGGCGCGCGACGGCGTACGTCCGCAGCACGCTGCGGCGCGCCTCCAGCCCGTGCGTGCCGAGGGTCGGTGTGGTGGCGAGTGCGAGTGGCTCCTGGCCGACCCACATCGCCGGGTGGCGCTCGATCCGCGCTCGCAGCTCCTCGCGCTCGGAGGCGCTCAGCTCCCACCCGAGGATCGCGGCCGGGCCGGCGCCGCGCGAGACCGGACGCAGCACGATCTCGCCGAGCCGGGCGAGCACTTCGCGGCGTGCGGTCTCGTCGCCGCACCACCAGGTCGGCACGCTCTCCATCCGCGGGGTGCGGCCGAGCAGGTGCTCGCCCAGGCGGGGCAGGAAGGTCATGAGCGCGGGGTTCTCCAGCACGCTGGACCCGAGCGGGTTGACGACGGACACCAGGCCGCGGCGGGTGGCCTCGACGAGCCCCGCGACCCCGAGCTGGGAATCGGGCTTGAGCTCCAGCGGGTCGCAGTACCAGCCGTCGACGCGGCGCAGGATGACGTGGACCGGCTCCAGCGCGCCGAGCGAGCCCATGAACACGCCGTCGCGGCGGACGACGAGGTCCGACCCCTCGACCAGCGGGAACCCGAGCGTGCTCGACAGCACGGCGTGCTCGAACGCCGTCTCGTTCCACGGACCCGGGGTGAGGACCACGATCCGCGGGTCCTCGACGCCCGGCGGCGCCGCGGCCTGCATCGCGGCCCGCAGCGCGCGGAAGAACGGCGCGAGCCGGTGGACGTTCGCGGCGCGATACAGGCTCGGCAGCACCCGGGACGTGACCGTGCGGTTCTCCAGGGCGTAGCCGAAGCCCGACGGCGCCTGGGTGCGGTCGGCCAGGACGCACCACCGTCCGTCGGCGTCGCGGCCCAGGTCGGCCGCGTAGCTGAAGAGCTGCTGCGTGTCCGGCCCGCCGGTGCGCACGCCGTCACACGCGCGCAGGAACCCCGCGTGGCCGAAGACGACCTCGGGCGGGATGAGCCCGCGGCGCAGCAGGTCGCGCTCGCCGTAGAGGTCGTCGAGGATGAGGTTCAGCAGCTCGGCGCGCTCGATGACGGCCGACTCGATCGCCTGCCACTCGCGGCTGGGGATGACCGTCGGCAGCGGGTCCAGCGACCACGAATGGCTGGGCGCGTCGTAGGCGTTGTAGACGACGCCGTCCTGATCGAGCAGGCGCGCGGCCTCCGCGCGGCGGCGCAGCAGCTCGTCGGTCCCGAGACCCTCGAAGGCCTCGGCGAGCTCACCCCAGTGCTCGCGCGGCGCACGGGTGGCGGCGTCGAGCATCTCGTCGTAGCGGCCACCCGGAGGCGCGTAGGCGGAAGGGGGCGTGGTGATCACGGGGCTGTCCACAGGGCCTCAGCGCTGCGCCGGGCGGCGCAGGTCGAGCGTGCGAGGGTATTCCCCGGGGGCGACGGCGGGCGGCACCCTCACCGGGCCCGGCGTGTGGCCGGCGGCCTCGAACCGGTTCGAGCGGCGGGACTGCGCCTCGCTGGCGTTCACCGGGAACGTGTCGTAGGACCGCCCTCCCGGGTGGACGACGTGGTAGGTGCAGCCGCCCATCGAGCGCTCGGTCCAGCGGTCGAGGACGTCGAAGACGAGCGGGCTGTGGATCTCGATCGTGGGGTGCAGCGCCGACCACGGCTGCCACGCGCGGTAGCGCACGCCGCCCACGTAGGACCCGGCGACTCCGGTGGGCTGCAGCGGCACCCGGTGCCCGTTGCACGTCAGGACGTGACGCTCGCCGACCATCCCGTCGACCCGCACCTGGAGGCGCTCGAGCGACGAGTCGACGTACCGCGCCGTGCCCGCGCCGGACTCCTCGCCCAGGACGTGCCACGGCTCGATCGCCATCCGCAGCTCGATGTCCACGCCGTCGACGTGCGCGGTGCCGAGGTGCGGGAAGCGGAACTCCAGGAACGGGTCGAGCCACGCGGGGTCGAACCCGTCGAGCTCGGCGACGACGGTGCGGATGTCCTGCTCGCAGAACCACGGCAGCAGGAAGCGGTCGTGCAGCTCGGTGCCCCAGCGCACGAGCGGGCCGGCGTACGGCTCCTCCCAGAACCGGGCGATGAGCGCGCGCACGAGCAGCGACTGCACGAGCCCCATCTGCGGGTGCGGCGGCATCTCGAAGCCGCGCAGCTCGACGATCCCCAGGCGGCCCGATTCGGTCCCGGGGTCGTAGAGCTTGTCGATGCAGAACTCCGCGCGGTGCGTGTTGCCCGTCAGATCGGTCAGCAGGTTACGCAGCAGGCGGTCGACCGTCCACGCGGGCACCGGCGCGTCGTTGTCGGCCTCCTCGGCGAGCCGGGCCAGCTCGTTGAACGCGATCTCCAGCTCGTAGAGGTTCTCGTGGCGCGCCTCGTCGACGCGCGGCGCCTGACTCGTCGGCCCGATGAACCGCCCACTGAACAGGTAGGACAGCGACGGGTGGTGCTGCCAGTACGTGATGAGGCTGCGCAGGAGGTCGGGGCGGCGCAGGAACGGGCTGTCCTTCGGCGTCGTGCCGCCGCACGTCAGGTGCGCGCCGCCGCCGGTGCCGGTGTGCAGGCCGTCGAGGGCGAACTTCTCGCTCGCCAGGCCGATCTCGCGCGCCTCCTCATGGAGCACGTCGGCCTTCTCGACGAGCTCCTCCCAGGTCGAGCTGGGGTGGATGTTGACCTCGATGACGCCCGGGTCCGGGGTGACGCTGAAGCTCTGCGCGAGGCCGCCGCCGCTGGGTGGGGCGTAGCCCTCGATGACGACCGGGGTGGCGGTCTCCGCGGCGGCGTCCTCGACGATGCGCAGCAGCTCGGCGGCGTGCGCGAGGTCGTCGAGCGGGGGAAGGAAGACATGGACGTGGCCGCCGCGCAGCTCGACGCACAGCGCGGTGATCGGGGGCGGCTCGATCTCCTCGACCGCGGCGATCGCCGGTTCCCGCTCCAGCGCGCCGACGGCGGCGAAGCGCGACGGCTCGGGGTCGGGGACCGGCGGGGTCCACGTCAACGCGGTCAGCGGGAGGCGCAGGCCGATCGGCGAGTCGCCCGGGATGAGGAACAGCCGCCCGCCGCGGCGCAGCGTCCACGTCCCGGTCCGCCACGCCTCGTCGCCGACGCCACGGTGCAGCGGCAGCGCCCAGCCGGCGGGGTCTCCGCGCTCGGCGTCGAGCTGCGCGATGAACGCCTCGCGCGCGGCGCGGTCGGCCAGGCGCGGGTCCTCGGGGTCGGGGTCGTCGAGCTCCGGCGGGTCGCCGCCCGGCTCGCGGGCCTCGCGCAGCAGGCGCTCGGCCTCGTCCTCGTAGGCGGGGACGGCGGCGTCGGCGGGCAGGCTCAACGCGTCGGTGATCGCCTCGGTCAGCGCGCGGGCGTCGGCGCTCGTCGAGGACCCGGCCTCGCCGCTGGGGTGCGCGAGCAGCGACCGGTCACGCCACAGCGGGACGCCATCGGTGCGCCACCGCACCCGGACCTCCCAGCGCGGCAGCGGCTCGCCGGGGTACCACTTGCCCTGCCCGTGCTGGATGAGCGCCCCCGGCGCGAACCGGTCGGCCAGCCGCAGCGCGAGGTCCACCGCCAGGCCGTGCTTCGTCGGCCCCATCGCGGCGGTGTTCCACTCGTCGGCCTCCATGTCACCGGCCGCGACGAACGTCGGCTCGCCGCCCATGGTCAGCCGCACGTCGCCGGCGTCCAGCCGGTCGTCGACCGCGTGGCCGAGCGCGTCGATCGCCGCCCACTGCTCGTCGGTGTACGGCAGCGTCACGCGCGGTCGTTCCTCCGAGCGGGTCACCGTGTTGGAGAAGTCGAACGTCACCTCGGCCGGCTCGACCGCGCCCGCGATCGGCGCCGACGCCGCCGGCGACGGGGTGCACGACAACGGGATGTGGCCCTCGCCGGTCAGCAGCCCGGACGTCGCGTCGAGCCCGATCCAGCCCGCCCCCGGCACGTACGCCTCGGCCCACGCGTGCAGGTCGGTGAAGTCCTGCGCGACCGCGGGGGGCGGGTGGGATCCGTTTCCGAACGGCTGGTCCTCGGCGAGCTGCACGAGATACCCCGACGCGAACCGCGCCGCGATCCCCAGGTGGCGCAGCGTGTGCACGAGCAGCCACGCGCTGTCGCGGCACGAGCCGACGGCGCGGGTCAGGACCTCGGCCGGGGAGAGGACGCCCGGCTCCATCCGCACCGAGTAGGCGACCGCGGCGTTCACGCGCCGGTTGACCTCGATGAGCGCGTCGATGGTCGCCATCGGCTCGCGGGGGATCCCGGCCAGCCAGTCCGACAGCACCGGGTCCGGGTCGCCGACGTCGAGGTACGGCGCGAGGTCGTGTCTCAGTCCCGGCTCGTAGGCGAACGGCCACGTCTTCGCCGTCTCCTCGAGGAAGAAGTCGAACGGGTTGATCACCGTCATGTCGGCGATGAGGTCGACGGTGACGGCGAACTCCGTGGTCGGCTCGGGGAAGACGAGCCGCGCGACGTGGTTGCCGAACGGGTCCTGCTGCCAGTTGACGAAGTGGTCGCCCGGCTGGACCTTCAGCGAGTACGCCAGGATCGGGGTCCGGGAGTGGGGCGCGGGCCGCAGCCGGATGGACTGCGGGCCGAGGCGCACGGGCCGGTCGTAGCGGTAGACCGTCCGGTGCTCGAGGGCGACGCGGATGCTCACCGGCGGATCCTAGGTTTGGCCTGCACCCCCGCGGTATCGCCGGGCGGTCGGTGCGCGCGCCCGGCGATGCGCCACCGTGTCGAGGGGGCGCAGGTCCGAGGGGTCAGCGGCGGACGGTCAGGCGGCGCACGGTGGAGGTGCGGTTGCCCGCCGCGTCGGTCGCCACCATCGTGAGCGTCCACTGTGCTGCGGCAAGCTTGCGCCGGGCGACCTTCACGGTGTTCGCACCCGCCTTGCCGTTGACCCGCAGCGTCACCTTTCGCTTGCCGCGCGTGAAGCGCAGCTCGACCCGCGCGGCCTCGCTCAGCGCGAAGCGGATCGTGCCGCCCCGGCGCCGCGTCAGGCCCTTGCCCAGGCGCAGCCCGGTGAGCTTCGGCGCGAGGGTGTCGCCTGGCGCGGCGGGCTGGGTGCCGCCGGGCGCGGGGGTCGTGCCCGGATCGGGGGTGCCGCCGCTGTCCGGCGTCGTCGGGCCGGTGCCGAGGTCGGGCGGAGCCGGCGGCTGGTACTCATACGCGCCCTGGTCGCTGCGTGCGACGCCGTCGCCGTCGCCGTCGCGCGGGCGCACCGCGCCGAGGAGGTCCACGGCCAGCCCGCCCGCCGCCGGGTTCGCGCGGTCGATCGACGGCGAGCCGGGCTTGAGCCGGTAGGGGTCGGTGCCGGTGCCGACGAACTGCGGGTCGGTGTTGCTGCCGTTCGACGACGTCACCGACCCGTCGCCCACGCTCGTGCCGGTCGGTGCGAAGTTGCTGTGGTGCAAGCCGATCGTCGCGTTGCCAGTGGCGCCGCCCACCGGCGCCTTGCGGTCGTATGTCGCGGGGAACGAGCGGACGATCGAGTTGACGAGCAGCGCGCTCGCATTGTTCGCGACACCCGTCCCGACCTCGACGGCGACCGCGGGGTTCGGCTGGCCGGACAGCCCCACGATCGTGAGGTGGTCGCCGGAGAACGACGCGCCGCCACCAGCCGTCGCGAGCACCGTGACCGGCCGTCCGGTCTGCGAGGTGATGACGCTGTTGGACATCGCAACCGAGCCACCGGCGGTCACCCGCACGCCGTACGCGAGCGGCGTCGTGATCACGACGCGCCGCACCGTCACCGGGACGTTCGCCGAGTCCGCGTAGATCCCCCAGCTGGGCGATTCGATCCGGGAGTCCTCCACCGTCATTGAGCCGTTGTTGGCTCCGTTCACGCGGATGCCGTCTCCGAGCTCGCCGCCCGCGGAGCTCGCGATGCGTCCATTGCGGAAGACGCCGCCACCGACGAAGGAGATCCCGTCGCCGCCGTCGTTGCGCACGTCGACGTCGACGTTGTCGAGCGTCGCGCCGCTCGCCTGCATCGCGCCGCCGAGGTCCTCCGGGGTCGTCGCGGGGATGCGGATCGTCAGGTCGCGGACCGTCGTCGCGCGCGAACCCGGCTCGATGTTCATGACGTAGATGTTGCCCGTGCTCGATGTGGTGACGACCGTCGAGGCGGGGCCGGCGCCGATGATCTCCAGCGGGTCGTCGGCCCCCGAATCGGTCTCGATCGACCCGGGGTCGGTGATGACGCCGGGTGCGACGTGGATCGTGTCCTTCACGCCGTCGCTCTGGTTGGCCTGCATCGCGGTCTCGAGGCTGCCGAGCTTGATGTTCGTGCCGTTGTTCGGGCACGCCGCCGTGTAGTCGGGGACGCAGAACGTGCTGGCCTGCGCGGGCGCGGCGGCCAGCAGGGCCAGCCCGGCGGCGAGTCCTGCGGCGATGAGGTGAGGGCGCGGCATGGGTGAGCTCCTGGAATCCGGTCGGTCGGTCGTCGGCCGGTCAACCGGGCGCCGCGGCATCATTTACTCTGAGCGCGCCAGAACGGTGCAAGACGAGGCGATCGGTGGCAGAGACAGTGGATATCCCCGGGATCGACGACGTTGACCGCGAAATCCTCATCCAGCTCCAGCGGGATGGGCGCATGAGCTTCAGGGAGCTCGGCGAGCACGTCGCCCTCAGCGCGAACGCCGCCGCCGAGCGCGTGCGGCGCCTGCGCGAGCGCGGCGTCATCACCGGGTTCGCCGCGCTGCTGGACCCGGCGGCGTCGGGCCGGCGCCTCGTCGCGCTCGTCGACGTGCGGCTGTCGGGCCCCGACGTCAGCGACCGCTTCGAGCGCCTGGTCGCCTCGCTCGAGCAGATCACCGACTGCGCGCACGTCACCGGCCGTTCGGACTACGCGCTGCGCGTCGTCACCCAGGACCCGGCCGAGCTCGACGCGCTCATCCGCACGTTGAAGACGAAGGGCGGCGTCGTAGAGACCGACACGCGCATCGCGCTGCGGACCGTGGTGGCGCGCAGCGGGCCGGTCGGTGTCCGGCCCGCTGCGCCACCGCTCAGCGGCGGGTGATCTTGAACGTCACGGTGCGCGCGGCGCCGCGGTTGCCCGCGGCGTCGACGGGCGTGACGACCGCCCGGTAGCTGCCCGTCGGCAGGGCCTTGCCGCCCGCCTTCAGCGCCACGGCGAGCTTCGCCGAGCCCGCCGAGGCCGGCAGGGTCTTCGTCAGCACCGTCTTGGCGATCGTGCAGCGCTTGCCCTTCTTCCGACCCGTCTTGCAGGCCTTGCCGACCTTGCGGCCCTTCGTCAGCCGCTGGATCTGCACGCGGACGGAGCCCGCCTCGCTCGGGCGCAGCGAGATCGTCAGCGTGCCGCCGCGCTTGACCTTCGCCTTGGCCAGCGTCACGCCGGAGATGACCGGCGCGACGGTGTCCGCGGCCTGGACCGGCGGCGCGGGCGGCGCGGGCGCGGGCGCGGGCGCGCCCGGCGCCGGGGCGTCCACGGCGGGTGCCGGCGGATTGACGACGACCCCGCTCAGCGGCGTCTGCTTGAAGACGGCGTTGGGCAGGAAGATGGCCTCGTTCGAGTCGGCCTTGATCTCCGCCTTCAGGCGCTTGCCGAGATCGGCGGCGGTGAGCTTGTAGACGGCGCCCTTCTGGCCGGAGAGCGTCTCGCACGAGCCGCCCGCCGCATCGCAGCGGATCCACTGCCGCTCGTACGTCGTGCCCGGGTACTCCCACTTGCCGACGTTCGCGATCAGCGCATCGCCGACCACCGGGGCACCCTCGAGGAACGGCGCCACGAGGTTCGTCGCCTGCTTCGGGCGGACGATGTTCGACACGTTGCCGAAGTCATCGGTCTGCGCGGAGCCGGCGGAGTTCGTGCCGACCGCCTTGACCGCGAGCCGCTTGTTGACGTCGGCGTCGGTCAGCGTGCGCTTGTCCGACGCCGTCTGTCCGATGTACTCGCAGTTCGACGTGTTGCCGTTCTCCGGGCAGCGGTACCACCGGTACGCGAACGAGGTGGCCGCGGGGATGAACGTGGGCGGGGTCGCGTCGATCTGCTCGCCCGAGTAGCGCTGCGTCGTCTCGATGGTCGCGTTGCCCTTCACGGAGGCCCCGGGCAGGAGGCTCGGGTCGCCGGCGATCGCGCCGACCGGGTCGCTCGCCTTGTCGATGTCGACGAAGGTCTCGACGTCGTTCTCCGCCGTGACGACCGAGCGGACGTACTTGTTCTTGTCCTCGTCGCGCAGGGTGTAGGTCTTCTGGTCGGCGTCATCGATGTCGGTGCAAGTGGCCCCATTCGAGGTCGTGCACCGCTGCCACTGGTAGGTGTAGGTGATGTCCTTGGTGCCGCCCCAGGTGCCGTTGGAGGTCTCAACGGTCTTGCCGACCTCGAGCGTCCCGGTGACCGCAGGCTTGACGGTGTTGAACGGCAGGATCAGGGTCAGCGCATAGCCGCCGTTGCCATCCGTGCCGGCGATGAAGGACCCGAGGGCGGGATTGAAGTCCGCGATCGTCCAGAAGATGTTGTGCCCGCCGAGCCCGGCGTCGTCGATGTGACGCCACTTCACGGGGCCGAGGTCGAACTGGTTCAGCGGGTTCGTGTTCTTCCCGGTGCCGACCCACAGGCCCTTCTCCGTGGCCGCGTACAGGCGGGTCTGGTCGCCGACGCCGCGGATGAGCATGCCGCGGACGGTGTTCGCGTTCAGAACGGTGCTGCCGGAGCCGTTGATCGCGTGCCACGTGATGCCGGCGTTGGCCGTGCGATAGACGCCGTCGGTCGTCCCCGCGTAGTAGACGGCCGGGTTGATGGTGTCCTTGTAGATGCGCAGCGTCACGCCCGAGATGCCGTCACCTGCGGGCGTCCAGGAGGCGCCGGCGTCCAGCGAGCGGAAGATGCCGCTGCTCGTGGCCGCCAGGACCACGTTGGGCACGAACGACGTCATGTGCCAGACCGTCGTGGCGGCCGGCATGCCGTTGCCCGGCGCCGGATGGATCCAGGTGTTGCCGCCATCGGTGCTGCGGAAGACGCCGCTGGAGAACCCGCCGGCCAGGAGCGCGCCGCCGGGCACCTGGTAGAGCGTCTGGACGGCGGTGTTCAGCTTCTTGGGCTGCGCCGGGTTGTCCTCCGGCCCCTGCGCGACCGGCTGCCAGGCGCCGCCGTTCGTCGAGGCGAACAGGCCGGCGCTCGTCCCGGCGAGCATGCGGCTGCCGTCCTTGAAGACGGTGCGGACGTTCTTCGCGCCCGGGATCCCCTCCAGGCCGCTGTTGAAGGCCGACCAGCTCACGCCGGCGTTCGTCGAGCGGAAGACCCCGTCGTCCTCCGTGGCGGCGTAGACCTGCGCTGGTAGCGCGCCCGTGGTGTACTCGCGCACGTGGTCTGCACCGGCGGCGGTGGTCAGTCCACCGAGGTTGGTCCAGGTTCCGACACCGGCCTGTGCGGAGGGAGCCAGCGCGGTGAAAGCCGCGGCGGCGGTCAGGACGGTGAAGAGCAGGCGGCGGGACATGAATGAACTCCGGGGTCGAGGTTGCGATCGTGCAACCGACGACCCCGGCAGTTCTTACGCCGCCTCCCCGGTTTATCGCTTGAGCGAGATCCGGTGTGACGCCGTGACCTTCGCGCCCTTGGCGGGCGTGAACGTCACCTTCAGCGCCAGCGTCGCGCTCTTGGCACGGCGCAGCGACCGCTTCCCGGCCTTGGTGAAGCGCAGCTTCACGGCGACCTTCTTCGCGCCCGACGCCTTGGTGGCGCCCTTCGCGACGGTCTTGCCCGCCCGCGTCGCGACGACCGAGACCTTGCCCTTGCCGGGCGCGGTCACGTCGACGACGAAGCCCTTGCGCAGGGCCTTGGCGAGCTTCGTGCCACGGAGCTTCAGCGGGAGCGCCGAGGCGGTCGCCGTGCCGCCGCCCTGCTGCCCGCCGCCCGCGGGCCCGGAGCCCTTGATGACGTTCTCGCAGCCGCTGACGACGTCGCTGGCGTCGACGTACGCGGTGTCGTTGCCGATGCCGCAGTCGATCGAGTCGACCTCGCCGTCCTGCGCGTAGATCGTGTCGTTGCCGAACGGCAGGCGGCACTGGATGTAGTTGCACGCGCTGCTCGGGGCGTCGCCGTGGATCTGGTCGCGGCCCGGGCCGCCGGTGACGGTGTCGTCGCCGTAGCCGCCGGCGAGCTGGTCGTCGCCGGCGCCGCCGTCGACCTCGTCGCTGTGGTCGAACGCGTTGAGCTTGTCGTTGCCGCCGTTGCCGACCAGCTTGGTCGAGCCGTCGCCGGTGTTGAAGACGGTGAACTCGTCGGCGTCGTTGCCGCCGATGAGGGTGGCGGGCGCGTTGAGGTAGATCTTCTCCAGGCCCGTGACGTTGTCGCTCTCACCCGGGCGGCCGTCGTTGGCCGCGCCGTCGAGGCTCACCGTGATCGGGGGCTGGAACTTGCCCGACTCGACCATCCAGTCGCCGTCGGTCTGGTCGTAGCCCGCGCCGCCGTCGATGACGTCGGCGAACTGGTCGCGGTAGCCGTCGCCGCGCAGCTTGTCGTTGCCGCCCTCGCCGTAGAGCTGGTCGTTGCCGGTCTGGCCCTCGAGCTCGTCGTCGCCCTCGCCGCCGCGGATGACGTCGTCCGCCGCGCCGCCGGTGATCTTGTCGTTGCCGGGACCGCCGAGGATCGTCTCGCGGATCTCGCCGAACGGCGCGCCGCGCAGCGTGTCGTCGCCGGCGCCGCCGTCGATCGTGACGGGGATGGTCGCGGGCAGGTCGTCGCCGATGTTGACGATGTCCTTGCCGTCGCCGGTTTCGATGTGGATGCCGTTGGCCGGGATCGGGCAGGTGGCCCACCGGTGGTATTCGCTGTCGAACGTGCACTCAGACGTGACCGGCTTGTCCGTGTCGTTGACGGCGAGCATCCCGGGCTGGTCGGCGTGGGCGCCGATGCCCACGAAGTTCGCTTCGCCCGGTGAGGCTCTCAGGACCAACGTGCCTCCTTCATACGTCAGGGTGCTCGCTTGAGCGGTGGCGGCGCCGAGGACGCCGTAGCAGGCTGCGAGCAGAGCGAGGACGATCCCCGCGCGCCGCAGGAGGGTGGTGTGGGTGTGGCTGGTGGTCGTCATACCCCAACCCTCCCGCGCGGCGGGTGCGCTGCCATCGGGAGCGACCCGACACCGACCCCCAAGATCGGCGAGCGGACCCCCAAGGGGTTGCCTCGGCCGGTAGCGTTTGACACCCCGTGGAGCACCGACGCTCGCGGGCTCACCACGTTGCGCCGTCTTTCTGCCATCACGACGGGCCTGTGCGCCCTCGCGGCCGCTCTGGCCGCGCCCGCCTCCGCGACCCCGGTGCCGATCGTCGACTGCATCACGCCGTCGGGGACCGACCCGAACCTCCGGTGGATCTACTTCGGCTACGTCAACACGGGCCAGCAGCAGTTCATCGACTTCGGTGATGCGAACCAGGTCGCGCCGGGGCTCGGCTACCAAGGGCAGCCGACGGTCTTCAACCCAGGCTCGTACCCGCGCGTGTTCCGTGCGATCTACAACGTCTCGGGATACCCCGACGGCGTTGGGTGGACAGTCGGCGGCACGACGGCCCAGGCCACGCTGGCCTCACCCCGCTGTCAGGCCGGCGCGACAGGCCCGGTGAGCGCGCTGACGCCCACCGGCGCGACGCTGCACGGCCTCGTCGAGGCCGACGGGGCGCAGACCGCGCACTACTTCAACTACGGGACGACGATCGCGTACGGCCAGAGCACGCTCGAGCGCCAGACGAGCAGCGCGTCCGGCGTCCTGGTCTCCGAGCCGATCACCGGGCTGCTGCCGAACACGACCTACCACTACCGGCTCGTCGCGAGCAGCGGAACGATCACGACGGTCGGGGAGGACCGGACCTTCACGACGCCGGCGCTCCCGCCGGCCGTCGAGCAGCCGCCCGCCCCGGTCGTTCCCGCCGCACCGGAGCCCGTCACGGTCTTCGTCCCCGGCGCCACGATTCCCGTGCCCGTCCCGGCGGCGGCCGCCGCGCCCACGGCGGCCGACCTCGTCCTGATGCGCTCCGGCCCGCGCGCCCGCGTCCGCGTCGGGCGCACGCAGACCATCCGGCTGCGCGTCAGCAACCGCGGCCCCGCGACCGCGACGAAGGCCGGGCTCGTCGCCCGGCTCGGCGACGGGCTGCGGCTCGTCTCCGTGCGCGGCCCCGCCGGCCGATGCTGGGGACGGACGACGGTGCGCTGCCCGCTCGGGACGATTGCCGCCGGCCGCCGCATCACCGTGACGCTGCGGGTGCGCGCGACCCGGGCCGGGCGGCTGACGGACACGGTGAGCGTGACGGCCGACCAGCCCGAGGCCCGCGTCGCGGACAACGTCGTGACCGGCAGCATCCGCGCGCGCCGCGTCGCCCGCCGCCGCTGACCGCCGTCGACGCCGCTGGGCGATCTCCTGCACATCGTCCACGCGCCTCAGCGCACACGCGACGCGACCGATCAATCGGGACACCATGTACATCCCGGGATCGGTCAGCACCGAGCGCATCGCGCGCGGCGACTTCTACGAGGACTGCCACTACCACCCGATGCTCTGCCTCTCCGCCGAGGGGGACAAGCTCGTGGGCGTGTCGCTCGTCACCGGCGGGGTCGGGGTGTGCAGCGAGCGCGACTGCGCCGCGGTGCCGATGACCGTCGAGGAGGCGATCGACCGCAAGCTGCACTGGGAGGAGATCGCCGAGGACCTCGAAGAGGTGCCCGAGGCGATCCACTGGGAGCGCATCGAGGACTGACCCTCAGTCGCGGCGGACGAACAGGCCCAGGACGACCTCCTTGACCTGCTCGCCCAGCGACGGCCCGTCGTCGTCGCGCTGCTCGTCGCGCGCCTTCGGCCACTCGACGGCGAGCTCGGCGCCGATCAGGAAGAGGTTCGCGGTGACGAAGATGAACACCAGGAACGCGACGACGGCCGCGAGCGACGCGTACACCGCCCCGTAGTTCGAGAAGTTCGCCAGGTAGACGGAGAACCCGGTCTTCGCGAGTTCGAAGCCGATGGCGGCGAAGGCCGCGCCGGGCCAGACGTCCCGCAGGCGCGTCGTCGTGGCGGGGACGAGCCGGAACACCACGAGGAAGGCGATGAAGGCGACGAGCGCGGGCGCGAGCTGGCCGGCCGACAGCACCGCTCGGGGGAGGAGCGACGCGACCGGGCCGAGCGTCTCCTCACTCGACGCGGAGAGCGAGACCGTCAGGCGCGTGGCGAGCGTCAGCCCGAACGACAGCGTGATCAGCAGGGCGAGCCCGGCAACGAAGACGATGTCGAGCAGCTTGCCCTGGACCGGGGGCCGCGTCTCGCCGACACCCCACGCCCGGTTGACCGCCTGGCGGACCGTGCCCATCACCGCGCTGGCGGCGAGCACCAGGCCGGTCACGCCGAGGACGCCGAACCCGCTGCTGTCGCGCGTGACGTTGATCAGGACGTTCTCGAGCTCGCTGCGCCCGCGCTCCTCGCGCAGGGGGACGTTCTCGAGCACGACGTCGATGACCTGGCGGCGCGCCGCGTCGTCGTCGACGACGAGACCGAAGGCCGCCACCATGAGGATCGCGAGCGGGAAGAGCGAGAACAGCCCGTAGTAGGAGATGCCCGCGGCGAACTGCGGGCCGTTGTCCTCAAAGAACCCCTTGATGGCCCGCGCGAGTGCCGTGAACGCGTCATCGGCGGTGCGGCGGGCGCGGTCGCCCGCGGTGCTGAGCCGGCGGGCGGCGGAGGTCCCCATGCCTCACAGGTACCCGCCCGTGCGGCGCCGCACCCGTGGATCACGGCTGACGAACCGGCGGCCGCATCATGCGGCCGCCGGTGGGAGGTGCGTCAGGAGAACAGCTCCTCCAGGGGATTGCTGCTCTCGGGCTCCGGCGCGGGCTCCTGTCCATAGCCGTTGCCGGGGGAGGACTCCTGTCCGTACGGCGACTGCTGCTGCTGGCCGTAGGGGTCCTGCTGCTGCGGCGGCTCCTGCTGCCGCACGTCGCCGGCGTCGCCGGACTTCGCGCGGTCGAGGAACTGCTGCACCGTCGCGGCGGGGACCGCGAAGCCGATGCCGACGTTGCCACCGCCGGCCGAAGCGATCTGCGAGTTGACGCCGATGACGCGTCCCTCACCGTCGAGCAGCGGGCCGCCCGAGTTGCCCGGGTTGATGGCCGCGTCGGTCTGGATGACGCCGCTGATCGTCGCGCCGTTGGGCGCCTGGATCTGGCGGTTGAGCGCCGACACGATGCCGGTCGTCAGGGTCTGGTCGAGGCCGAACGGGCTGCCGATCGCGAAGGTGGCGTCGCCGACGTTCGCCTCGCCGCCGAGCGACAGCGGCGTCAGGCCGCTCGCGTCGACCTTCAGGAGCGCGAGGTCGTTCGACACGTCGGCCGCGACGAGCTGCGCCTGCTTGGTGTCGCCGTCGGTGCCGAGCTTGACGCCGATCTGCATCGCGCCGCTGACGACGTGCGCGTTGGTGATGATCAGGCCGTCCTCGGAGACGACGAAGCCCGATCCGGCGCCCTGGCCCTGCTGGCCGGCGACGGAGATGTAGGCGATGGACTGGGTCGCGCCGTCATAGACCTGACGGGCGGTGGACGTCTCGTCGGAGACGGGGCGGTTGGCGCCCGCGGTGGCGGGCGCGGCGGCCTGGGGCCGCGAGGGGTCGGAGGGCGACAGCTGATCGAAAGCCACGGCGCCGCCGACGGCCGCGGTGGCGGCCACGGCGACGGTCGCCAGTGCGGTCTTGGGGTGCATGCAGAGCACTGTGGAGGGTGCTGCTGCGTGCTGGCTAACGCCGCGGCAAAGGTTCCCTGAAGGAGACAGAAGCCGCAGATAAAGACCCTGCGCCCGCGGTCAGCCGACCGCGGGCACCGGATCCTCCCGCAGCCCGATGCGCTCGTGCAGGCGGCGCAGCGGCGCGGGCGACCACCAGTTCCACGACCCGAGCATCGCCATGAGCGACGGGACGAGCAGCGCGCGGACGATGAGCGCGTCGACCAGGACGCCGACCGCGGTGCCCACGCCGATCTGCTGGATGAACACGACCTCGGACGTGGCGAACGCGCCGATCGCGACGGCGAGCAGGATGGCCGCGGCGGTCACGACGGCACCGGTGCGGCCCAGCCCCTCGGCGACGGCTTCGCGCTCGCCGAGGCCTTCGTCGCGGGCCTCCTTGATCCGGCCCAGCAGGAAGACGCCGTAGTCCGTGGACAGGGCGAACACCAGCGCGGCGGTGACGAGGAAGTCGGTCGGTTCGATGCCGCCGTTGCTCGTGTAGCCGAGCAGGCCCTCCAGCCGCCCGTCCTGGAAGATCAGCGTCAGGACGCCGAGGGCCACGCCGACGGTCAGTGCGTTCATGATCAGCGCCTTGATCGGCAGGATCACCGAGCCGGTCATGAGCCACAGCACGATGAACGTCAGGAGGGCGAGCGCCGCGACGGCCAGCGGCAGCCGGTCGCCGATGGCGGCCTGCTGGTCGAGGAACTCGGCGGCGGTCCCGCCGACCAGCACCGTGGCGGAGGTGTCCAGCGCGCGCAGGTCCTCCACGGCGGCGCGGGCTGCAGGCCCCGCCGCCCCGCCGGCCGCGGTGACGTCGAGCTGCCAGGTTCCGTCACCGAGATCGCGCGGGCTGCTGACCGTGCGCACGTCGGCGATGGCGGCGGCGTCGCGGGCCAGCGCGGTGACCGTCGTGGGGTCGTCGGTGACGGCCGCCACGGTGATGGGGGTGCTGTCGTCACGCGGGAAATCCTGCGCGAGCGTGTCGGCGACGACGCGCGAGCTCAGCCCCGCCGGGATGCTCGTGCTGTCGACCGGGGTCCAGGCGGCGCGCAGCGCGGGCAGCGACAGCGCGAGCATCACAATGATCGTGACGGCGGCGATCGGGCCGGGGCGGCGCATCACGGCGTGCGCGAGACGGTGCCAGCGGCCGGCCGCCGCGGCGTTCGCGGCGTCGCCGCGCCGGGTCTCCAGCTTCAGCCCCCAGATCGCGAAGAACGCGGGCGCGATGATGAGCGACGCGGCGCCCGCGACGAGCGCCACGACGGCGCCCCCGATCCCCATCGACTGCAGGAACCCGAGCGGGAAGAGCGTGAGCGTGGCGAGCGCGATCGCCACGGTGGCCGAGCTGAACACCACGGTCTTCCCGGCGCTGGTCATGGTCGCGACGATCGCCTCGCGGCCCGGACCGCGGACCGCCATCTCCTCGCGGAAGCGGGTGAGCAGCAGCAGCGTGTAGTCGATCGCCAGGCCGATGCCGAG
>JAEMQS010000117.1 GCA_016463765.1 Solirubrobacteraceae bacterium
CGCCACATGACGAGGTTCTCTTCGGCGAAAGTCGGCATCGTGCAGGCACCGTAGCGAGAAAACAGCCCGCCAAATAACGGCACTCCGGAATTCATACCGACCCTGGGAACCTGGGTATCGCCGAACCCGAACACGCGTCGAGCGCGGGCGCCGGAGGGTCAAGCAGCGGGTGGGGAAACCGCCGTCTCCGGTGCCCGGCGCCGACCCACCGTGCGCGACATCGCAGCCTCCATCCGGCGCGGGATGACCAGCTGCGCCGCCTGCGACATCGTCCCGAACGGGTGCGTCACCCGCACCGGCCGGCGCACGATCCCGTCGAGCACCATCGAGGCGCCGCGTTCGACCGACATCGCCGGCGCGCGGTGGAACGCCTTCGTCGGCGTGATCATGTCGGTGCGCACGAGCGGCATGTAGACCGTGGTCCAGCGCACATGGTCGCGGCGGGTCTCCGGCGCGGCCGAGCGGGTGAACGCGTCGACCGCCGCCTTCGAAGCGAGGTACGCGGCGAACCGCGGCTCGTAGCCGAACTGCACGCCCATCGTGGAGACGTTGACGACGTGGCCGCCGCCCCGGGCGCGCATGTCGGCGACAAGGGGCACGGTCAGGCGCACCGCGCCGAAGTAGTTGAGCTCCATGACCCGCTCGAAGTCGTGGAGGCGGTCGGTCGAGCGCTCGAGTGTCCGCCGGATGGAGTGCCCGGCGTTGTTGACGAGGACGTCGACGCCGTCGTGGTCGGCACGGATCTGCTCGACGAGCTCGGCGATGGCGCCGGCGCTCGTCAGGTCGCACGGCAGGACATGCGCGGTGCCGCCCTGGCCCCGGACCTCCTCGGCGAGCTCCTCGAGGCGGTCGCGCCGCCGCGCGACGAGCAGGATCTCGGCGCCGGCGTGCCCGAGCCGCCGCGCCGTCTCCCGCCCGATGCCCGACGAGGCGCCGGTCAGCAGGACGGTGCGCCCCTCGACCGCCTCGCGCAGGGCGCGCTCGCCGCGGCGTCCCGTCAGGAGCCCGCGGGCGCGCCGCACCTGCAGCATCGGGTCGAGTTCGGCGCCCCAGGCCCAGGGCCCCTCGCCCGGATCGCGATTCGCCACGGTGGTCGTCTCCTCCATGCGCCGAGGATACACTTTCCGGTCAAGTGACTGGTAAGTTCTGCGGCGTGTCCCGCGCCCGTCGCACCCAGGCCGAACGGCGCGCCGCCACGCGGGCGGCGCTGCTCGACGCGGCCGTCGCCTCCCTCGTGCAGGACGGCTACGCGAAGCTGACCACGCGCGGGATCGCCGAGCGCGCCGGGGTCTCCCAGGGCACGCAGCAGCACCACTTCGCGTCGAAGTCGGAACTCGTCGTCGAGGCGCTGCGCCACGCCAACGCCCAGATCACGGCCGACGTCGTGCGCCGGATCGACCTGGGTGACCTGCGTGACCCCGCGCGCCAGGAGGCGGTGCTCGACGAGCTGTGGCGGGTGCACACCTCGCCCGCGTTCACCGCGGCCCTGGAGGTCTGGGCGGCCGCCCGCACGGACGCGGAGCTGCGTCCGCACGTCCGCTCGCTGGAGCGCGACGTCACGGGCTCGGTCGACGCGGCGCTGGGGGAACTGCTCGGTGACCGGCCCCGCAGCGGCCACCTCCTCGGGCTGCTCGACGTCACGCTGGCGACCATCCGCGGGCTGGCGATGCTCGGCACGGTGGTCCCCCAGGCCGAGCTCGACCGGCGGTTCGCCGCCGCCAAGCGCCACCTGCTGCGGACGTTCGAACCGGCGTCTCTGGGGGTATCCGGTCGTTAGCGTGAGGGTGGGGCCTCTCACCAGCCCCCGACGACCGGATGTCGAAGGCCGCAGCCAACAGCACCGAGACCGCGATGGAACTCATCGCCGCGGTCCAGCAGCTCTCCGCCGCCCGCACGGTCGGCGAGGTCCAGGAGATCGTGCGCACGGCGGCGCGTCGGCTGTGCGGCGCGGACGGAGCCACGTTCGTCCTGCGTGACGGCGCGCGCTGCTTCTACGCCGACGAGGACGCCATCGCCCCGCTGTGGAAGGGGCAGCGCTTCCCCCTGGACCGCTGCGTCAGCGGCTGGGTGATGCGTCACCGCGAGCCCGTGACGATCCCGGACATCTACGCCGACGACCGCGTGCCCCACGACGCCTACCGGCCGACGTTCGTCACGTCGATGGCGATGGTGCCGATCCGGCGCGACGAGCCCATCGGCGCGATCGGCAACTACTGGGCGCGCTCCCATGTGCCCGCCCCCGAGGAGATCGCCCTGCTCCAGGCGCTGGCCGACAGCACCTCCGTCGCGATGGAGAACGTGCGTGTCTGGAGCGAGCTGGAGGAGCGCGTCGCCGACGGCACCGCGCGACTCCGCGGCGCGCTGGACCTCAACGAGCGGGTGCTCGGCACGATCGCCCACGAGGTCCGCAACTGCCTGGCGGCGAGCTCGATGCTGCTCGAGACCGTGGTCCGCGCCGATGGCGACGATCTGCCGCCGCGGTCACGCGAGCGGATCGAATACGCGCAGAGCACCGTGGGCGACGGCATCCGCCTCCTGGAGAGCCAGCTCACCGCCGCGCGTGATCGGGCCGGTGAGCTCGAGGTGCAGGCGAGCGTGATCGATGTCGCCGCCCTCCTGCGCCGGCTCGCGGAGACCTATGACCTCGTGCGGAACAACCGGGATGTGCCGCTCATCATCGAGCCGCCGGAGGACCTGCCGCCGCTCTCCACCGACGGGCACCTGTTGACGCAGGCGCTGCGCAACCTCGTCTCGAACGCGCTGAAGTTCACGACGGAGGGGGAGGTCCGGGTCGGCGTCGGGCGGTGGGGCGAGGACCACCTCGCGTTCACGGTCGCCGACACCGGGGTCGGGATGACCGCCGGCGACCTCGCGCGGGTCTTCGACGAGTGGCAGCAGACCGACGCCAAGGTCGTCGGCGCGGAACGCGGCACCGGGCTGGGCCTGTCGTTCGTGCGCCGGATCGCCACGTTGCTGGGCGGGGACCTGCGCGCCACGAGCCAGGTCGGCGTCGGCTCGGTCTTCACGCTCACCGTCGCACTCGACGGCTAGCGTCCCCTCGATGGCGACAGACCCGGCGCTCGACATCGCGCGCTCGCACGCGACGCTGCTGCGCGTCGCGCGCGGGCAGGCGGGGCCGAGGCCCCGGATCTACCGCCCGGCGCCCGCGCTGGCGTTCGGCCGGCTCGACACGCGCCGGCCGGGCTACGACGCCGCGGTGGCCGCCGCGCGCGCCCGCGGGTTCGCTCCGGTCCTGCGGTTGGCCGGCGGGCAGGCGGCGGCGTACGACGAGCAGTCGCTGGTCGTCGAGCAGTTCCTCGGCGGGGACGACGCAGGCGGCGACCTGCACGACCGGTTCTCCGACATGACGACGCTGCTCGCCGACGCGCTGCGCGAGCTCGGGGTCGACGCGCGCGTGGGGGAGCTGCCGGGCGAGTACTGCCCGGGCGAGCACAGCGTGAACTCCGCCGGGACGCTGAAGGTCGCGGGCGCGGCGCAGCGGGTGGTGCGCGGCGCGGCGATGGTCAGCGCCGTCGTGGTCGTCGGCCACGGGGCGGCGATCCGCGACGTGCTGGTCGACGTCTACGCGGCGCTGGAGGTCGACTGGGACCCGGCGACCGCGGGTTCGCTGGACGAGCACCACCCGGAGCTGGGGATCGACGACGTCGAGGGCGCGATCGTCGGGGCGCTGGGCGCCGCGGCGTTCTGGCGCACCGACCCGGAGACCGAGGCGCTTGCCGCCGACCTCCTCGCGCGCCACGCGGTGTAGCTCAGGCGACCTGGTCGCCCAGCGTCTCGCGCAGGGCGAGCGCGACCTGGAGCTCGACGGGCCGCTCGCGCAGCGACCGCCCGATCAGCGCCTCGCACGCCTTTGCGCGGTTGCTGACCGTGTTGGGATGGACCCCGAGCCGCTCGGCGGTCGCGGTGCGGCTGCCGTGCTCCTCGAGGTAGACGCGCAGCGTCGCGCGCAGCCGGGCGGTCTCCTCGTCCGTCGCCGCCAGGGGGCCGAGCTGGCGCAGGACGAACCGGCGCGCGCGGTGCAGGTCGCCCGCGACGAGCGCGGTGAGCTCGACCTCGTCGAACGGGATCGCCGCACCCGACGCCGGGCCGCCCTGGAGCATCGCGACCCGGGACGCCGCGAGCGCGTCGTCGTGGGTGGCGCGAAAGCCGGCCAGGCCGGCGGCGGGCTCACCGAAGGCGATGGAGACGCCGTCCGGCCGCGCGGCCTCGACCACCTCGCGCAGCCGGTCGGCGGTGGGCGCCTCGCGGACGGCGATCCACGCCCAGGCGACGCTGCTGGCGGCCGAGACGAGGAGCGGCTGCGCGGCGCCGAGCGCGTCGGCGATCGACCGGGCCAGGGAGGCGAAGGCGGGCTGCGCGTCGGCGACCGCGGGGACGCCGTCGGAGATGGGCGTGCCGCGCCACAGGACCAGCCCGATGTGGCGGCGGCGGAACTCGTAGCCCGCGGTGCGGCTGAGGGCGTCGAGGTCGAGGGTCTTGCCGCTCAGCGCCGCCTCGACGGCCTCGCGGCGGACGCGCTCGGGCGTGCGCGCCACCCGTTCGAGTTCCGCGGCGTACCCCTCGCTCAGCCGGGCGGTCAGGCCGTCGAACCACGCGAAGGTGATCTGGTGCGCGCGACGCATCGCCTGGGCCTGCACCTCGGGGGACAGCCCGGCGGCGGCGATGCGGGCATCCCACTCGTCGGCGAACTCCCCGTGGGCGAGGTGGAGGATCCGCAGCAGCGGCCCGAGCGGAATCCCGTCGCGGACCATGATGCCGACCTGGAAGAGCAGTTCGGGCGGGGGCGCGACCTGCTCGAGCGGCTCGCCGCGGCGCCAGCCGCCGACGAGCGCGACGAGCGTCGCGCGCGCCGACCGGCGGGTCTCCTCGACGCTCAGCGGGTCGACGTTCACCTCGGGGACGTCGCGCAGGAGCATGGCCGCGATGCGGCCCGCGACGGCGTCCGCGTCGTCGAGGATCGACTCGGCGATGGTGCGCAGCACGCGGTCGGCGGCGGTCACGGTGGCGGCAGGTGGCACGTCGGCCATACGAGCACTCTACGTCACAACGAACCGGGGGTTTCCTGTCTTCGGGTGACAGCGTGATGCGGCCTTCGGCCCGCCACCATGGGGGCCATGGATCCCGTCGTCGTCTACGCCGCCACGGGGTACACGGGGAGGCTGATCTGCGCCGAGCTCGCCGCGCGCGGCGTCCCCGTCGTGCTCAGCGGCCGCAGCCCCGCGAAGCTCGACGCCCTGCGCGACGCGCTGCCCGCCGGCGCCGCGCAGACCGCGCCCGCCGCGCTGGACGACCCGACCGCCCTGCGCGACGCCGCGGCGCGCGGCCGGGTCATCGTCAATTGCGCCTGCCCGTTCTCGGCCAGCGGCGACCCCGTGCTCGGCGCCGCGATCGCCGCGGGTGCGCACTACCTCGACACCACGGGCGAGCAGGACTGGATCCGCCGCGTCTTCGAGGTCCACGACGGCCCGCTCGCCGCGGCGGGCGTCGGGGCGGTCCCCGGGATGGCGTTCAGCCATGCGCCCGGCGACCTGCTCGCGCACCTCGTCGGCGCGCCCGTCGCTCCGGTGCGGCGGCTGCTCGTCGCCTACCACGTCGAGGGTTTCGACATGACGCGCGGGACGATGCACTCCGCGCTGGAGCAGATGAACGGGCTGGACGTCGCCTACGAGGGCGGCGCCTGGGTCTCCGGGGGCAACCGCCCGCGCCGCGCGTTCGTCACGTTCCCGGCGCCGATCGGGCGCCAGCAGGTGTCGCGCTACCCGGTCGGCGAGGTCATCACCGTGCCGCGCCATGTGCCCGCCGACGAGGTGGTGCTGCGGATCAGCGCCGTCTCGATCGCGCCACCCGCCGTCGCGCCGCTCGTGCCCGCGATGACGCCCACGCTCGGCGCGCTGCTGCGCTCGCCCGCGCGCGGCCTGCTCGACCGCGCGATCGACGCACTGCCGGAGGGGCCGGCCGAGGAGGACCGCGGCGCGGTGCGCTGGACGATCGTGGCGGGCGCCGACGGTGAGGACGGTCGCAGCGCGTCAGGGCTGGCGCAGGGTCCGGACATCTACGGGATCACCGCGAAGATCGTCACGCAGGCCGCGATCGAGATGGCCGCGCCGTCGTACGCGCCGGTCGGCGCGCTCGCGCCCGCACAGGCCGTCGACCCCGCAGGGTTCCTCGACCATCTGGGCGCGTTCGGGCTGACCTGGTCGGTCGACGTGCCCGCGCGTGAGACGGTGTCCGCATGAGCACCGCGGTGGTCACCGGGGGCGGGAACGGACTGGGCGCCGAGCTGTGCCGCCTGCTCGCCGCGCGCGGATACAACGTGGTCGTCGCCGACATCGACCTCGAGGCCGCCACGGGTGTCGCGGGGAAGATCGACGCGATGCCGCACGCGCTCGACGTCGCCGATCGCGCGGCGTGCCACGACCTCGCCGCCTCGCTGCCCGACCTCGGCGTGTGGATCAACAACGCCGGCCTGCTGGCGGTGGGGCCGAGCTGGGAAACCGACGAGGCGCGCCGCCGGCTGCTCTTCGAGGTCAACGTCCACGGCACGATCAACGGCACCGAGGCCGCGCTGTCGCGGTTCCTGCCCGCCGGCCGCGGCCACGTCCTGAACATCGTCTCGACGGCGGGCATCGTCCCGGCGCCGCACGAGACGGTCTACGGGGCGACGAAGCACGCCGCGCTGGCGTACTCGGTCGGCACCCAGATGGACCTGCGGATCCGGGGGCACAAGGACGTCCGCGTCTCCGCGCTCTGCCCGGACGGGATGTGGACCCCGATGCTCTTCAAGCTCGCGCGCGACCCCGACGCCTGGCCCTCGTGGTCGGGCGAGATGATGCCGCCCGCCAAGGTCGCGGAGGTCGCCATGGGCATGCTCGCCCGCCCGCGGATCGTCAAGGTGCAGCCGCGCTGGCGCGGCGTGCTGCGGGTCGGCGCGGCGTTCCCCGGGGCGGTCGCGCCGATCCTGCCGCTCATCGTGCGCGACGCGAAGCGCAAGCAGCGGAAGTTCGCCGAGCGCGAGGGCCTGTGAGCCGCGTCCTCATCACCGGCGCGGCGGGGTTCATCGGCCGGGCCGTGGGGGACGCGCTGCGCGCGGACGGCGACGAGGTCATCGGGATCGACCGGGTCGCGGAAGGCGACGTCGTCGCGGGCGACACCACCGACCCCGCGGGCTGGGCCGCGCACCTCGCCGGCTGTGACGCGGTCGTCCACACCGCCGCCGTCGTCTCCAACGCGGTGGACCTCGACGAGCAGTGGCGGATCAACGTGCTCGGCACCCGCCGGGTCATCGAGGCCGCACGTGATGCCGGGGTGCGCCGCGTCGTCCACCTCTCGTCGATCCGCGCGTTCAGCGACACCGCGTTCCCCGACGGGGTGACCGAGGACCACCCGGTGCGCCCGGACGGCAACCCGTACGTCGACACGAAGATCGCCTCCGAGCACGTCGCGCTCCAGGCCCACGCCGCGGGCGAGGTCGAGACCGTGATCATCCGCCCCGGCGACGTCTACGGCCCCGGCTCGGTCCCGTGGATCCTCAAGCCGCTCGACGCGATCCGCTCCGGGCAGTTCCTGCTCCCCGCGATGGGCCGCGGGATCCACAGCCCGGTGTACGTCGACGACCTCGTCGCCGGCGTCGTGCTGGCGCTGCGCGCGCCCGAGGCCGCGGGCCACGTGTTCACCATCGCCGGCCCGCGCGGCGTACGGACCGACGAGTACTTCGGCCACCTCTTCCGGATGCTGGGCCGGCGCGGGCCGGTCGG
>JAEMQS010000041.1 GCA_016463765.1 Solirubrobacteraceae bacterium
TGCGGGGGCGGGGTAGAGCCACGCGGCGCACGCGCTGCCGTGAGAAGCGAAGCGGACGTCTTGACGCTGCGGCGCGATGGTCGGGGTCGGCACGGGGCTCCTCGGGTCGTTCTTGAACGGCGAGCAAGACCGCAGCCTAGATCATCTTGATCGGCTGTCAAGATGTGTGGGATGGCCCGCAACCGCCGCCCCCAGCCCAAGGCCGAGAAGCGCGCCGAGCTCGTGGCCGTCGCCCGCGAGCTCTTCCTCGAGGAGGGTTACGAGGCGACGTCGGTCAGCCGTGTCGCCAAGGGCGCGTCCGTCGCGCCGAACACGGTCTACTGGTACTTCGAGGACAAGGACGCCCTCTTCATCGCCGTGCTCGATGAGCTCTTCGCCGAGGACCTCGCGGCCTACGCCGAGGTCGCGGGGGCCTCGCTGGCCGAGCAGGCCTTCTGGCTCGTCGGGCGGCTGCGGCGGGTCCGCGGCCTCGTCGCGACCGTCCACGCGCGCGTGCGCGTCTCGCCGGCCATCGCCGCGTGGCACGACCGGCTGCACGCGACGATCGACGCGGTCATCGCCCACCAGCTGCCCGGGCCGGTGGACCCGGGCGTGCTGGCCGTGGAGTCGACGATCGCGTCGTTCACGGTCGAGGGCCTCATCACCCACGACGTGCCCGACGACGAGGCGCGCCCCGTCTGCGACGCGCTCGCCGCCAGGCTGCTCAGCCTGGCGCGTCCGGGCTGAGGGCCGGCACCCGGTCGGCGACCCAGCGCTGCAGCTCGGGGATGAGCCGCGGTTCGACGTGGTGCGCCGCGTCGGTCTCGTGGTACGTGACATTCAGGCCACCCGCCTCGAGCGCGTCCTTCGCCCGGCGGGCGAAGCCGATCTCCATGATCGGGTCGCGCCGCCCGTGGACGATGGCGACGGGGAGGCCTTCGCGGCCGGCGAGATCGGGGCGCCAGCCCTCCACGATCGGGATGAACCCGCTCATGGCGAGGATGCCTGCGGGGGAGGGCCGGCCCGGGCCGAGTCCCACCGAGTACGACATGACGGTCCCCTGGGAGAAGCCACCGATCACCGTCCGCGACCAGTCGATGCCGTGCTCGGCCAGCCAGCCGTCGAGGAACGCGGTCAGTTGGGCGTACGTGGCGGTGAACGTCGCCGGGTCCGGGTAGCCGACCCGCGGGACGACGTACCAGTGCCGCCCGCCGGGCGGGAGGAACAGCGGGCCGCCCACGGTCAGGCCGAGCAGCCGTCGTTCCGGGTCGAGCGCCTCGAGCACGGGCTGCAGGTCGTGCTCGTCGGCGCCGCGGCCGTGCAGGAGGATGAGCGCGCCCGCGGGCGTGCCCGCAGCGGGCCGCTCGACGTAGGGGAGGGGCTCGGTCGTCACGACGACACCTCGCTGGGGTCGCGCGGGTTGGGCAGCGGCACCAGGATGTCCTCGAGCTGCTCGCGCAGGCGCTCGTGCTGGGGCGGGAGCTTCAGCGCGGTGCCGAGGGTCTCCAGCGGCTCGTCGACGTCGAAGCCGATGTCGCCGGTGGCGAGCTCGAACAGCACCCCGCTGGGGATGCGGAAGTAGACCGAGTGGAAGTACTGACGGTCGATGATCGGGGTGGGGTGGGTTCCCGCGTCGGTGATGGTCGCGCGGTAGGCGTCAAGCTCGGCGTCGTCGGCGGCGAACCACGCGATGTGGTGGATCGTGCCGGCGCCGGGGATGCCGCGCGCATCGGGTGCCGGGTCGAACGAGAGCGCGCCGCGCCGGTCGACGCCGGCGGCCTCGAAGGTCCCGGGGTTGGTCTCGCGCATCCCGAGGGCCTGCATGAGCGGTCGGCTGGCGTCGGGGTTCCCATACGCCCGCACGCCGTTGAAGCCCTGGAGCGCGTGCTCGGCCGGGATGTCGTCGGCGGCGGCGCGCAGGGGCGCGTCGGGGGAGCGGTTCGGCAGCAGGACGTGCTGGAGGCCCTCGAAGTCGTCGAAGCGGAGCTGGTCGCCTTCGAAGCGCGTGTCGATGCCCTCGGCCTTCAGGCGCTCGGCCCAGAAGGCAAGCGAGTCCTCGCTGTCGACCCGCCACTCGATCCGGTAGGGCATGCCGTCGCCGTGGCGGCCGCGCGCGGCGTTCGGGAACTCGAAGAAGGTGAGGATGCTGCCCGGTGCGCCGCGCTCGTCGCCGAAGTACAGGTGGTAGACGTCGGGGGCGTCGAAGTTGACGGTCTTCTTCACCAGGCGGAGACCCAGCACGCGCGCGTAGAAGTCGACGTTGCGCGGTGCGTCGGCGGTGATCGCGGTGATGTGATGCAGGCCCTCAAGAGCCATGTCGCGTCCTCTCGGCAAGTAGTTGTACACGCAACTATATCAGGTGATTGCCGGTGCAATCACAACCGACTACACTCGGATGCAGCATGGCAACTGCTGCACGACCTGCCCAGGATGAGGCGCTTTCGGACCTTGAGCTTGGCGCGTGGCGCGGCATGCTCCGCGTCCACGCCCAGTTGACGAAGGCGCTGGACGCGAACCTCGAGGCCGTCCACGGTCTCCCGCTCTCGCACTACGACGTGCTCGTGCAGGTGTCGAACGCGCCGGACCAGCGGATGCGCATGTGTGAGCTCGCCGACGGCGTGCTGCTCAGCCGCAGCGGCCTCACGCGCCTGGTCGATCGCATGGCCAAGGACGGGCTCCTCGAGCGGTGTGCCTGCGAGGACGACGCGCGCGGGTCCTTTGCGTGCCTGACGCCGGCCGGCAGGGCCCGCCTGGACGAGGCGCGGCCGACGCATCTCTCCGCGGTCCGCGAGCTGTTCCTCCAGACGTTCACGGACGACGAGCTCGCGCAGCTCGCCGGCCTCTGGCAGCGCGTGCTGCCCGCGTCCGCCGCGGCGGGCGACTGCGGCTGCGACAGCTGAGCGTTACCAGGCTGCGCCGGCCACTTGGCGGGTCGCGACGTTCAGCCGGTTCCACACGTTGATGAGGCTGATCGCGAGCACGAGCCCGGCGAGCTGCGTCTCGTCGTAGTGGTCGGCGGCGATGTCCCAGATCTCGTCGGGCACCGGCTCGGCGACATCGGCCATGCGCGTGACGGCCTCCGTGAGCTGCAGCGCGGCGCGTTCCGCGTCGGAGAAGAACGGCGCGTCGCGCCACGCGCCGACCGCGAACAGCCGCTCGTCGGTCTCGCCCAGTCCGCGCGCGATGTTCGGGTGTTGCACGGCGCAGACGCTGCAGCCGTTGATCTGGCTCGCGCGCAGGTTGATGAGCTCAAGCGTCTTCGCGGGGATGCCGGCCTTCTGGGCGGTCTTGTGCAGCGACTGCAGCAGCGTCATGGCGTCGGGGATCAGCTGCACGGGATGCGCGATGCGGGCTTCGAGGGGCGTGGTGGCCGTCTGCATGAGGATCTCCTCGTCGGTGTCACACCGCCGGCTCGCGGCGGGTCTGCTCCCATGACCCCGACGAGACGGAGAACGTGACAGATGGATGCCGAAGCCCAGTTCGAAGCGCACCGTGACCGCCTGAGGGCCGTCGCCTACCGGATGCTGGGGTCGCAGACCGAGACCGACGACGCCCTCCAGGAAAGCTGGCTGCGCGTCCGGCGCTCGGGCATGGACGGGGTCGAGAATGTCCCGGGCTGGCTGACGACGATCGTCGCGAGGGTGTGCCTGAACATGCTGCGCGCGCGGTCCGCCCGCCGTGAGGCGCCGCTGGACGAGGTGCACCTGCCCGATCCGGTCGTCACGCGGGCCGGTCCCGAAGAGCAAGCGGTCCTGGCGGACACGGTGGGCCTGGCCGTCCTCGTCGTGCTGGAGACGCTGAAGCCCGATGAGCGGCTGGCGTTCGTCCTGCACGACATGTTCGGCGTGCCGTTTGACGAGATCGCCGCGATGCTCGGCAAGTCCTCGGAGGCGACGCGGCAGGTGGCGTCCCGCGCCCGGCGGCGGGTTCACGGGGAGGCCCCGGTTCCAGACGCGTCCCTCGCACGGCAGAGACGGGTCGTCGACGCGTTCCTTGCGGCATCCCGGGACGGCGACTTCGACGCCCTGGTGGCCGTCCTGCATCCCGACGTCGAGCTGCGGGTGGACCTGGGGCCAGGTGTCTCGCGGCGTGTGCGTGGCGCCGAGGGGGTGGCCGGTCAGTCGCTGCTGTACTCCAGCCGTACGGGACCGCGGGACACGCGCGAGCCCGTGGTGGTCAACGGTTGCGCCGGGGTGCTCAGCCGCGTCGACGGCCGGCCGTCGGCGCTGCTGAGCTGCACGGTCGTCGACGGGCGCATCGCCGCGATCGACATCCTCGCTGACGGGGAGCGCCTCGCAGGCCTTGGGCTTACGCCCGATGACCCGCGCTGACGGGCCCGACCAAATCTGTTGCACGAGGACTTAGATTTGCTACAGTCGACAGCACGACAAACCTTCCACGTCCCTAGGAGGTTCACACCATGGCCATCGTCCAGTGGGAGCCGAGCCGCGAGCTCACGTCGCTCCAGTCCGAGGTCAACCGGCTGTTCAGCACGTTCTTCGAGCCGAGTGCCGCGCGCAGCGTCGCCGGGCCGGTCGCTCGCCGGTGGAGCCCGGCGCTCGACGTGATCGAGCGCGACGAGCAGTACGTCCTGCGCGCCGACGTCCCGGGCGTCCGCGAGGAGGACATCTCCGTCGAGCTCGACGGCAGCGTGCTGACGATCTCGGGCCGCCGTGAGGTCGAGCACGACGAGCAGCGTGCCGGCTACCACCGCGTCGAGCGCGTGGCCGGCGAGTTCTCCCGGTCGCTCACGCTGCCCGAGGGCATCGACGCCGACCGGATCGAGGCGTCGTACGACCGCGGCGTGCTCGAGGTCCGCGTCCCGAAGCCCGAGCAGGCCAAGCCCCGCAAGGTCGAGATCTCGGTCGGGCAGCGCCCGGCCGACATCGAGGGCTGACCCCCGTTGGCGCACTGAGCGTCCGATAGTGGTCGCCATGACGACCAGGATCGGACGCTCGGCGCCGTGGGGGCGCTGGTAGCGTGGCGCGCCCTGTGAGCGCCCTCGAGATCCTGCACCGCGACCCCACCTCCCGCGCCCGCGCGGGCGTGCTCCACACCGCGCACGGCGACGTGCGCACGCCGGGCTTCGTCCCCCTCGCCACGAAGGCGACGGTCAAGGGCCTCGAGCCCCGCGACGTCAAGGCCCTGGGCTTCGACATCGTCCTCGGCAACACGTTCCACCTCTTCCTCGCGCCCGGCCATGAGCTCATCAGGCACTTCGGCGGCCTCCACGAGTTCATGCGCTGGGACGGCGCGATCGTCACCGACTCCGGCGGCTTCCAGGTCTTCTCCATGGGGCACGGCACGGTCGCCGACGAGATCAAGGGCCGCGCGCCGAGCGGGACGCAGCGGTCCGGGCGCATCCTCGAGATCGCCGAGGAGGGCGTGCGCTTCCGTTCCTACATCGACGGCTCCGAGAAGTTCATGGGCCCGGAGACCTCCATGGAGATCCAGGCCGCGCTCGGCAGCGACCTCGCGCTGGTCTTCGACGAGTGCACGCCATTTCACGCGACGAAGGACTACACCGCGCGGTCGACCGAGCGCACCCACCGCTGGCTCGACCGCTGCCTGGCCTGGCACAGGGAAAACGGGCCCACCCACCCCGGGCACCAGATGGTCTACGGGATCATCCAGGGCGGCGTCTACGAGGACCTGCGCACGGAGTCCGGGGAAGAGGTCGCGTCGCGCCCGGTCGACGGCATCGCGATCGGTGGCTCGCTCGGTGAGCACAAGGAGCAGATGTACGAGGTCGTGGGCTGGAACACCGCCACGCTCGGCGAGGACCCGCGCCCGCGGCACCTGCTCGGGATCGGCGACGTCGACGACCTCATCCGCGGCGTCGAGCTCGGCATCGACACGTTCGACTGCGCGATGCCGACCCGGCTGGGCCGTCACGGCGTCGCGGTCGTGCCCGACCCCGAGAAGCGCTGGCGGCTGGACATCACCGGCAAGCGCCACGAGAAGTCCGAGGAGCCGCTCATGGAGGGGTGCCCATGCCCGGTCTGCGAGGCCGGCATGACCCGCGGCTACCTCCGGTATCTCGTACGGCACAAGGAGATCTCCGGCCTGCGGATGGTCACGCTGCACAACCTCGCCTACGTCGCCCGGCTCATGGCCGACCTGCGCGACGCGGTGCTGACCGACACGCTGGCCGAGCGGGCCAAGGCGCTGCGCGACGGGGCGCCGCCGCGCACCGGCCTGCTCTGACGCTTGGGACGGGTGGTACGGTTCATAGTCGATCCGTACCACCGAGCGGACGGAGGCGTCCATGCTCACGCCGGTCAAGCAGCGCATCGTCGACGAACACACCGCGATCACGGGGGCGCACGACGACCCCGCGGTCTACGCCGGGCCACCCGGCGACCCGGGGCTTCTGGGACCGGACAGCATCTCCTGGCGCGTCCACGCCGACGTCGCGGCGATGAGCATCGCCGGGGCGGCCGCGATCACGATGGAGCTGCTGCACCCCGCCGTCATGGCCGGCGTGCACGAGCGTTCCACGTACCGCGAGCAGCCGTTCAAGCGTGCTCGCGCGACCGCGGGCTACGTCGTGCAGACCACGTTCGGCAACACGGAGGCGGCGCACGACGTCATTGGACGCGTCCGGCGGATGCACGAGCGCATCTCCGGCACGCTGCCCGACGGCCGCCCGTACCGCGCGATGGACCCGGAGATCCTCGCCTGGGTCCACACGTGCATCCCCTGGGCGATCATGCTCGCCTACGACCGCTACACCCGGCCCCTCAGCACCGCCGAGCGCGACCAGTACCTCGCCGAGCAGGCGATCATCGGCCGTCTGAGCGGCGCCGGCGACATCCCGGAGACGTACGCGGACCTCTTGCAGTACGTCGAGGCGATGCGCCCGCAGCTGGTCGTCAGCGAGCAGACGCGCACCTTCTTCTCGTTCCTGCTCACCGCCCCGTTCGGCCCCAAGCTCCCTGAGCCCCTGGCGTACCGCCTCAAGCGCCTGAACCTCCAGGCGTCGCTGTCGATCATGCCGCCGTGGGTCGCCGAGCTCACCGGCTACGCCCATCCCGAGCCCGCCCAGCGGCTGCTGATCGACCCGCTACTGCAGCTCAACGCCCGCACCACCCGCTGGGCGTTCTGCACGCCGCCGTACGCGGCGATGGCGGCGCAGCGGATGGCCGGCGAGACGGCGCCCGCCCGCGGCGCCAGGCGCACGGCGCTGGCATGAGCACGGCTCCCGACCTCGCCGGACTCCTGGAGCGCGCCGTCACCGGGACGGCGGACGACGGCGGCGCCGAGGACCGCACGCGCACGCGCATCCTCGACGCCGCGCTCGAGGAGGGCGCCTCAGTGGGCGTCGGCCGCATGACGATGGAGGACGTGGTGCGCCGCAGCGGCCTGGGGCGCATGACGGTCTACCGCCGGTTCTCCCGCCGCGACGAGCTGGTCGAGGCGCTCGTCGTCCGCGAGGTCCAGCGGTTCCTGCACACGGTCGCCGAGGGGCTGGCGGCGGGAGAGACCCCGGAGGACCGCGTCGCCGCCGCCTTCGTCGCGTCGATGCGCTTCGTGCGCAGCCACCCGCTGCTGCGGCGCGTCGCGACGACCGAACCGGGGTCGGTCCTGGAGACCGCGGCCGCGCAGGACCGGCTCGTCCTGCGGATGGGCACGGACTTCATCGCCGCGCAGCTGCGGCGCGCCCGACCCGATGACGACGACCGGGCACTGCACCGCACCGCCGACCTCGTCGCGCGGCTGTACCTCACGTTCCTGGCGATGCCGCCGGAGGACCCCGACCCGCGCGACGACACGGCGCTCGATGCCTACGCGCGCGAGGTGCTGATGCCGCTGCTGCTCGTCTGAGCGTCGGGCGGCTCGGGCGGCGCCATCGGGGCCTCGTCGGCCAGCCGCACCGCCTCCGCGATCGCCGGGTCGGCGCCGGTGCGCGCGAACGTGAACTCGAACAGCCCCCGGCCCAGGAGCGCGGGGCGGACCCACCACGGGGCGACGACGGTCTGCGCGCGCCGCTCGATGCCGCGCTCGATTGCCTTCGCGGCCTGGCTGACCGGGACGGGCTTGAACAGCTTGCCCGGCTGGTTGGCCTGCATCTTCTGGGTCGCGGCGTGCGAGAAGCCGGTGCGGACGAGGTCGGTGTCGATGAAGCCGAAGTACGCGACGCCCGCCCGCGTGCCGGTGTGCGCGATCTCCTGCTGCATCGCCCGGGTGAGGTTCTCGGCCGCCGCCTTCGTGGCGGTGTACGGGCCCATGAGCGGCGCGGGGCCGGGGGCCGACAGCGACGCGATCGTCAGCAGGTAGCCCTGGCGCTCGATCACCGCGGGCATGGTCGCCCGCAGGGTGTTCCAGACGCCGACGAGATTCACCGCGACGGTGCGCTCGAAGGCCTCGTCGGGCAGCGTGCGCACCGTGCCGACCGGCGAGATGCCGGCGTTCGCGATGGCCACGTCGATGCCGCCGAAGCGCGACACCGCACTGTCGACGGCGGCGCGCAGCGCGTCACGGTCGGTGACGTCGGCGTGGAACCACGCGGCGTCGCCGCCGAGCGCGGCGGCCTCCTTCTGCAGCAGCTCAGGCTCGAGCCCCACGAGCGCGATCGTCGCGCCCCGCGCCGACAGGCGCTTCGCGGCGGCCAGCCCGATCCCGCGGGCGGCGCCGGTGATGAGGATGACCTTGTCGCGCAGGTCGTAGTCCGCTCGTGCCATGACGACGGACCCTACCGCGGGCTCAGCGCGTGTTGTCGTCGACGAGCTGCTGCATCTGCGACACGATCTCCTGGGTGGTGTTCCCGGTGATCTCGCGCGTCTGCACGGCCTGCTCGGTGCTGCTCAGCGCCAGCCAGCCCGCGACGGCCAGGATCGCGACGATGACCGCGGCGGCGATCCAGCGGCCGGGACGGCGCCGGCGGGTCGACGCCTGCGTGACCTCGGGCGGTCGACCGGCGGCCGGTTCGGCCACGCGCGGCTCGATCCGGCGCACGGGCGGCGCGGGCGCGGCCACACGGGTCTGCTCGGTCGAGGCCAGCACGCGGGTCTGATCGGTGACGCCCTGGACCCGCCCGCCCGACGCTCCGGCGTGCAGCGCCACGCGCATCTCCTCAGCGGTGGCGTAGCGATCCTCGGCGCGCAGCGCGAGCGCTCGCTCGATCACCGTCGCGAGGCCCGCCGGGATGCTGCGGTCCATGGAATCCAGGCGCGCGGGCGGCTGGTTCTGCTGGAGCATGACGAGCTCGGGCAGCGACGTCGCCTCGTACGGCAGGCGGCCGGCGAGCAGCTGGTAGGCGACGACCCCCAGGCCGTAGATGTCCGAGCGCGGCGTGGCCGGTTCGCCGTGGGCCTGCTCGGGCGCGAGGTACGCCGCGGTGCCGAGCACCGAGCCGACCTGGGTGATCTGCGAGCTGCCCATCGCCTTGGCGATGCCGAAGTCGGCGAGCTTCACCGTGCCCTCGTCGGCGCGCAGGATGTTGCCGGGCTTGACGTCGCGGTGCACCACGCCGTTGCGGTGGGCGTAGTGCAGGGCGCGGCACGCGCCGTCGGTCAGGTGCAGGACGTCGTCGAGCGGCAGGCGGCCCTCGTCGCGCAGCAGCTCCGCGCACGAGCGGCCCTTGACGTACTCCATGACGATGAAGTGCCGGCCCGACGCCTCGTCGAAGCCGAAGTCGAAGACCTGGACGATGTTGGGATGCACGAGCCGCGCCGCGGCGAGCGCCTCGCGGCGGAACCGCGAGACGAACTGCGGGTCGTCGGCGAGGTGCTCGGCGAGCAGCTTGACCGCGACGTCGCGTTCGAGCCGGCGGTCGAACGCCAGCTGCACCGTGGACATGCCGCCGGTGCCGACACGCGCGCCGAGCTCGTAGCGGTTGGCGATGACCAGGCCGCTCACGGGACGATCTCCGTGCCGTTGCCGTTGCCGTTGCCGTTGCCGACGCCCGCGCCGCCGGGATTCGGATCCTGGCCCGGCGGGGTGACGCCCCCCGGATTGGTGGGGTCCGGGGTGGGGACGGACGGCGTCGTGGGCGCCGTGGGCGTCGTCTCCGGGGTGGTCGTCGGGGTCGTCTCGGGCGTCGTGGTCGGCGTCGTCTCCGGGACCGTCTCGACGGTGGTCGTCGTCTCCGTGGTCTCGGTCGTCTCCGTGGTGGTGGTGTCCGCGTTGCAGTCCTCGACGCTCTGCCCGCGCAGGCGGTCCAGGCCCTCGGTGAGGTTGCTCACCAGCGCGGGATCGACGCTCGACGGCAGGTTGTCGATGCCCTCCTGGACCTGCCGGAGCTGGCCGTTCAGCTCACTGCAGTCGCCGCGCTCGACGAACTCCTGGATGTCCCCGAGCTCCTCGTTGAGACTCGCGGCGTCCGAGGCCGGGATACCGCCCTTCGTCCCCCCGCAGGCCACGAGGACGGAGGCGGCGAGGCCGAGGGCGAAGGCGCAGCAGAGCAGCAGCAGGGGACGGCGCACGCTCACTGACCGTACTGGAGGCGCTCGGCGAGGGATGAAGGGAGCCCTGCGTGGAGGATCGCGGCGCCCGCGCCTTCGACGTCGTAGGTCACGCGACGCCACTGGGCGGTCCAGGCGGACGTGTCGAGCAGCAGCCATGCCGCCCGGGGATCACCGTCGCGCGGCTGCCCCACGGACCCGGGATTCAGCAGCCACTGGCCGCTGCCGATGCCCGTCAGCGCGCCGCCGGCACGGGTCTGCCCGTCGACGCCCTGGCCCGGCTCGCGGGAGAACGACAGCGCGACGTGCGTGTGCCCGATGAGCGCAACGCGCTGCTCCTGCACGTCGAGGCAGCGCTCGGCCAGCAGCGAGCTGAGGACGTACTCCCAGATCGGGTCGCGCGGGCTGGCGTGGAAGAGCCCGATGTCCTCCTCCAGGCCGTCCGGGGTCAGGCGGCGGAGGAACTCGAGGTTGTCGAGGTCCATCTCGTCCTGGGTCCAGCGGGCGGCGATGGCGGCGTTGCGCGAGAAGTCGTCCATGGGCATCGTGCCGGTGACCACGAGGTCGTGGTTGCCCGCGAGGCAGATCGCGCAGTGCTCGCGCGCCAGGCGCACGCAGGCGTTCGGATCGGCGCCGTAGCCGACGAGGTCGCCCAGGCACCAGGCCTCGTCGACGCCCTCGGCATGGGCGTCGGCGAGCACCGCCTCGAAGGCGTGCCGGTTGCCGTGGATGTCGGACAGGACCGCGATGCGCATGTGCGACAGTGCGTGGGGTGCTCGGGGAACGTCTGCGCCTGCCCGCCGCGGTCCTCGCGGCCGTGCTCGTCGCAGAGCTGGCCGTCCTGGTCCTGTGGCCCCGCGACGGGGTGATCGAGCCGGCGCCCGTGTCCGCGCCATCGTACTTCAGTGCCTCGGACCTTCAGCAGGCCCGGGACTTTCGCCGGCCGCAGCTCCTGCTGGTGACCCTGACCCTCGTCATCGAGACGGGGGTGCTCATCGCGATCGTCGCGCGGCCGCCGCGGCGCCTGCGCGACGCCAGGCGGCCGGTCCTCGCCGCGGCCGCCGGGGGCGCGAGCATCGCCGTGGCGCTGGACGTCGCGACGCTGCCGGTGCGCGCGGTGCTGCGCGAGCGGGCGATCGACGTCGGGCTGGTCACCCAGTCGTGGTCGGGCTGGGCGAGCGATGTCGCGCTGTCGGGGGCGATCGGCGCCGCGATCGCAGCCGTCGGCGCCGCGGGGGTGATCGCGCTCATGCGCCGCTTCCCGCGCAGGTGGTGGGTTCCCGCGGCGGGGGTGATCGTCGCCTACGGCGTCATCACGATCTACCTCGCCCCGATCGTGCTCGACCCCCGGTTCAACACGTTCACCGACGCGCCCCCCGAGATCCGCGCCGAAGTCCTGGCGCTCGCCGAGAAGGCGGGCGTCGACGTCGGGGAGGTGCAGGTGATGGACGCCAGCCGCCGCACGACGGCGGCCAACGCGTACGTCGCGGGGCTCGGGTCGACCAAGCGCGTCGTGCTCTACGACACGCTCCTCGAGGACTTCGAGCCCGACGAGGTCCGTTCGGTCATCGCCCACGAACTGGCGCACGAGCGCTACCACGACCTGCGCAACGGCCTGCTGTATCTGGCGATCGTCGCGCCGTTCGGGATGTTCGCGGCCGCGCAGCTGGCCCGTCGGCTGGCGCCGGAGCCCGATGACGACGGGCGGCCGCGCGCCGACGCCCTCCCCGCCGTCGCGCTCTCCGTGGTGCTGGTCGCCGCGGTCATCGGCGTGATCTCCAACCAGCTGTCGCGCCAGGTCGAGGCCCGCGCGGACACGTTCGCCCTGACCCTCACCGACGAGCCCGCGTCGTTCATCCGCTTCAAGCAGCGCCTCGCGGTGCAGAACGTGAGCGACCCCGAGCCGCCGGCGGTCGCGACGTTCCTGTGGGGCACGCATCCGCCCGTGCTCGACCGGATCGGGGCGGGCGTGGCCTACGAGCGCGGGGCGCGCTGAGCGCGCCCGGGTCGGCCTACTGGCCGGACTCCGGGAGGTTCCGGATCCCCTGCTGCGTGGAGAAGCGCCCGACCGCGTCCTGGAGCGCGGCGCTGAGCTCGGCCGCGAACTGCGGCGAGAGGTTCATCCGCGTGACGACCACGCCGGGGATCTCCTGCTCCTCGACCTCGTGGTCCACCCGCGCGAACGTGATGGTGAACTCGTAGTCGGAGAAGGAGACGTTCGCGAAGTTCGCGTACGTCCCGGCCATGACCTCCGGGCTGAAGTGCAGGTTGATGGAGCGCTCGGGCCCCGCATCGCTGTCGACCATGCCGCGTACTATCGCACCGCGATGCGCTTCATCGTCCTCGCCGTCGGCCGGCTGCGCCCTCCGTACGTCGACGACGTGCAGCACTACCAGAAGCTCATCGCCCGTCAGGCGCGGGTCGAGGTGGTCGAGCTGCGCGAGGAGGAGAAGGTCGGCAAGCGCATCCCGGAGGGCGCGTTCGTCTCCGTGCTGGACGCCGGGGGCCAGGAGATGGACTCCGTCGCGTTCTCGCGCTTTCTCGAGGATCGCCGGCAGGGCGGGCGCGACGTGTGCTTCGTCATCGGCGGGCCGAAGGGGCTGCAGCTCGAGCACCAGATCGACCACCGGCTGTCGCTGGGGCCCATGACCCTGCCGCACCAGCTCGCGCGGGTCGTCCTGCTCGAGCAGCTCTTCCGCGGCCACAAGATCCTGGCCAACGAGCCGTACCACTACTGACGCTGTCGAATACCCTGGCGACATGTCCCCGACGCCTGCCGCCACCGCGCCCCTGGATGTCCTGCGCGGGGCGCTGCGCGATGCGGCGCAGGCCGTCGGCGGGGACGGGCATGTCGGAGACCGGGCGACGCTCGAGCGCCCCAAGCGCGACGACTTCGGCGATTACGCCACGAACGTCGCGATGCTCCTGGCGCCGGTCGTGGGCGGCCCGCCACGCGACATCGCGGGCAAGGTGGGGGAGGAGCTGCAGGCGCGGCTCGGCCCGCTGCTGGACCGCGTGGAGGTCGCGGGCCCCGGGTTCCTCAACCTCTTCCTCTCCGACGCCTGGCACACGGCGGCGCTGACGTCGGTCCTCGCGGCGGGCGAGCGGTTCGGTGGCGGCGGGGCAGAACAGCCCGAGCGGCTGAACGTCGAGTTCGTCAGTGCGAACCCGACCGGGCCGCTGCACGTCGGACACGCCCGCAACGCGGCGTACGGCGACGCCCTGTCGCGGATCTTCGCGTTCCACGGCCACGAGGTGGTCCGGGAGTACTACGTCAACGACTTCGGGTCGCAGATCGCGCGGCTCGCCGAGTCGGTGCGCGCACGGGCCCGTGGCGAGGAGGTCGCCGAGGACGGCTACCAGGGCGACTACGTCCAGGCAATCGCCAACGCGATCCCCGACGCGGCCACGATGGAGCTCGACCCGCTCGGCCAGAAGGCCGTCGCGCTCATGACCGAGCGCATCCGCGAGTCCCTGCACTTCTTCGGCGTCGACTTCGACGTCTGGTTCAGCGAGCGCTCCCTGCACGAGCCGAGCGCGTCGCTCGGCGGGCAGGACCCCGTGACCCACGCGTTCGCGACGCTTGCGGACCTCGATCAGACCTACGCGCACGAGGATGCGCTCTGGCTGCGCTCCGGCCAGCACGGCGATGACAAGGACCGGGTCCTGGTCCGCTCCAGCGGCGAGCACACGTACTTCGCGAGCGACATCGCGTACATGCTCGACAAGCGCGAGCGCGGCTTCGACCGGCTGCTGTACGTGCTGGGTGCCGACCACCACGGCTACAGGGCGCGGATGGCGGCGGCGTATGAGGCCCTCGGCGGTGACGTCGCCTCGCTCGATCTCCTCATCATGCAGTTCGTGCACCTCGTCGAGCGCGGCGAGCGGTCGTCGATGAGCAAGCGCAGCGGCGAGTTCGTCACGCTCGACGACCTCGTCGCGGAGATCGGCGTCGACGCCGCGCGGTGGTTCCTGCTCCAGCGCAGCCACGACACGACGATCGACCTCGATCTGGACCTCGCGCGCGAGGAGTCCGCCGAGAACCCGGTCTACTACGTGCAGTACGCCCACGCGCGGATCTCGTCGGTGCTCGACAAGGCCGGGGCGGATCGGGTGGCCGCCGCGCTGGGGGCCGAGCACGCCGGCGTCGCGCTGCACCCGGCGGAGAAGGCGCTGGTCAAGAAGCTGCTGGCGTTCCCCGCGGAGATCGCCGAGGCCGCGGAGCGCCGCGCGCCGCACCGGATCGCCACCTACGCCCTGGAAGTGGCGCAGACGTTCACGGCCTTCTACCGCGACTGTCAGGTCGTCGGTGCCGAGGGCGAGGGCGTCGAGGACCTGCGCCTCGCGGTCTCGGTCGCGGCGCGGCAGACGATCGCCACGTCGCTGGGCCTGCTCGGGGTGACCGCGCCGGAGACGATGTGATGCTGGCCACCGCGCTCGCAGTCACCGTTGCGGTCGCCGGCTCGTGGTCGGGGACGGTGGCCGACCGCACGGGCGAGGCGGGCGACCCGCCGCTGGACGACCGCCGCATCACGCTCGTGATCTCCGCGGACGGCAAGCGCGGGACGCTCACCGACCGCGGGTCCGTGATCGAGCCCGACCGGCCCGGGTGCCGCAACCCGCTCGTCTTCCGCCTGCGCCGCGCCGACGGCACCACCGTGTTCCGCACGGGCAACGGCCCGAGCTCGCGCGGGTCGAGCTGCATCGGCGGGTCGATCGTCCGGGTGCGCAAGCGGTCGGACGGCCGGCTGTCGTTCCGCGAGCAGTGCAGCACGACCGACGAGGACTGCTACCTCTTCGGCACCTTGCGCCGGCGGTAGCGGCGCGGCGCTACAGCGAGTAGACGAAGTCGAGGCCCAGCTTCTCCATGACCTGCTGCGCCTCGTCGTTGAGCGTCGTCAGCCCGCCGGTCAGCAGCAGGATGCCCATCGCGATGAGGGTCGCGCCCGAGATCGCGGTGACCAGCACGTAGTGGTCGCGCAGCCACCGGAACGCGGTGGTCGCCCGGTCGAACGCGACGGCGCACAGCAGGAACGGGATCGCGAGCCCCAGCGAGTAGCTGGCCAGCAGCACGCCGCCCTGCCCGACGGAGTCCGACGTCGACGCGGCGGTGAGGATCGACCCCAGCGTCGGCCCGACGCACGGCGTCCACGCGATCGCGAACGCGGCGCCGGCGATGACCGGGCCGCCGGTGGCGCGGAGCATCAGGGCGTCCGGGCGCCACTCGCGGTTGAGCCGGTCGATGAACGGCGTCGACAGGAAGTAGACGCCCAGCAGGATGATCACGACGCCCGCGATCTGCTCGAGCAGCCGGCGGTGGTCGGCGAGCAGCGAGCCCAGGCCGGTCGCCGTCATCCCGAGCGCGACGAAGATGATCGTGAACGACAGGCAGAAGACGGCGGCGGGCCACAGCACGCGGCTGAGCGGATGCTCGCCCTCCTGCATGTCGGCGACCGACACGCCGCTGACCGCCGAGAGGTAGCCCGGGACGAGCGGCAGCACGCAGGGGGAGACGAAGCTCGCGAAGCCGACCGCGAACGCGGCGATGAGCGTGGTGTCGGCGGCCGCGAGGATCATGCGTCGTACCGGGCGAGGTCCGCGTCCAGACGCGCGGTGTCCTCGGCGCTGAGCGCGGGACCGGTGGCGGCCGCGGGCGCCGCCGGCGCGCGGTCGCGGCGGCGGCGCGGCAGCAGGGCGAGCAGTCCGATCGCGAGCCCGCCGAGCAGCACGATCGGCCCGATGTAGGCCATGATGCCGAAGCCCTCGTCGTCGGGGTCGGCCAGCACGTCCTGGCCGTACTCGGAGACCAGGGCGGCCTTGATCTGCTCCTTGTCCTGCCCGTCGGCGATGAGCTCGCGGATGAACGCGCGCTGGTCGTCGGCCTGCGGGCTCTGCGCGGTGTTCAGCGGCATGTTGCACGTCGGGCACATGACCTCGTCCTCGATGTCGGGCAGCGAGGCCTGGCCGAACGCGGCGGCGGGAGCGAGCAGCAGCGCGAGCAGCGCGATGAGCAGGCCGCGCGTCATGCGCCCACCCGGTCCAGGGCGTTGGTCATGAACTCGTCGTCGACCTGGCCGCGGGAGATCGCGACGATCTTCCCGTCGCCGTTGATGACGAAGGTCTCGGGCAGCGCGCGCGTGCGGTAGTCCTCGGCGAGCTTGCCGTCGACGTCGCGGACGCTCGGGAACGTGATGCCCTGCTCCTTGACGAACCGCTTCGACGCGGGGCTCGCGTCGCGGTAGGTCACACCGAGCACGGTGCCGCCCGCGGCTTCGAGGCGTTTCTGCGCGCGCTCGAGGACGGGCGCCTCGTCCTTGCACGGGCCGCACCACGACGCCCAGAAGTTCACGACGACCGGCTTGCCCTTGAGGTCGGCCAGCGACGTCGGCCCGTTGCCGTCGAGCCGTGGCAGCGGGCGATCAGGGGCGGTGGGCGTCTCGCCGGCCTGCACGGCGGCGTCCAGCGACGAGTCCTCGCCGTTGGCGAGCAGCCCATACGCGAGCAGCGCGATGAGTGCTGCGGCCGCGACGGCGGCGACGATCGGACCTGCCCGGGACATCCCCTCCAGGGTACGGGACGGCCGGGTTGCGCCCGCGCCCGGCTATGCGCCGTGGTCGTCGGCGACCGCCGCGGCGGCGGTCAGCAGCGCGGAACCGCCCGCGACCACCGCAGTCGCTGTGACTGCGCCGTCAGGCAGGCCGTCCCGGCCCCTGGCCGTCGCGGCGATGTCGCTGAGGTCACCGACCATGCTGGCGACGAGCCACGGCCGGACGGGCCGGCCCCGCAGCGCGGCCGCCAGCGCCCCGACGTGCAGCACGCCCTCGCGGACGCCGAGCGCGCGCAGGGCGACCTGCGTCGGCGCCTGCTGGACATGCGGACCGAGCCAGCGCTCGGTCCACCGCGCGGGCGCGACGATCAGGACGGCGGCGTAGCCGATCCGGGCGACGAGCATGGCGACGGTGAGCTGGCGCGAACGGGGCATATGGCGGGGTACGTACCCCTCGTATGGCCCGGTTCACGCACGAGCGGTGGTCTACCGTGCAGGTATGAACTTCAAGACGCTTCAGAAGCAGGCCAAGAAGATCATCGATCAGCGCGGTGGCACCGACGCGCTGAAGCAGGACGCCCAGGAGCTGCAGAACATCGCCAAGGGCAAGGGCACGATGTCGGAGAAGGCCAAGAAGGCCGCCGACGCCCTGAAGGAGCCCGGGGCGCCGGGCTCGTCGCAGCGCCCGCGCTGACCGGACGGCTACGATGCGTGGCCCACGCGGACGTAGCTCAGTTGGTAGAGCGTCGGCTTCCCAAGCCGAAGGTCGCGGGTTCGACCCCCGTCGTCCGCTTGTCGTCCATCACCGGCGCGGTGTGACGGGGCGCTGAAGTACCTTCCCGCGAATGCGCCGAGTCCTCTGCCTGCTCTCGCTCGCCGTCGCCGCCGCCGCCCTCGCGCCGGCCACCGCAAGTGCCCAGTCCGCCGTCACGTGCCCCGCGACCTTCCAGGTCCTGCACAACGACCGGATCGGGGCGCTGCAACTGCCCGCCGGGGCCTACCAGATCACCGCCACGGGGTTGTCCTGCGCCGAGGCGTCTCGCCGCTTCACGCAGTTCCTCAACGACTGGGACGGGAACCTGCCGAGCCCGTGGCGCGTCGTCGCGGCCCGCTCGCAGTTCGTGCGCGGGACCACCGGCACGAACTTCACCGTCCGACGCGTGACCACGCCCGCGACGGCAGGCGCGTGTCCGGGCACGTTCGCGATCTTCGAGCCGGTGACCGCGGCCGGGCTGCGCATCGGCCTGGGGCACTGGGCGCTCAGCGTGGCCGGCGGGCTGTCGTGCACGACGGCGTTCCAGGTCTTCGCGCAGACGGCGGACACGAACCTCGTGCCCGCCGGGTGGACCGTCGATCCGGCTACGACGACCTTCCGCCGGGGTGGGCAGAGCTTCACCGCGACCAACCAGGGCAACGCGCCCTCGGGCATCGGCCGGTCGACGGGCACCCGCTGCACCGCGACCTTCCGGGTGCAGAACAACGACCGCATCGGGTCGCTGCGCCTGCCGCGCGGCAACTACCTGATCACGCTGCTGCCCGGCGCCGGGTTGACGTGCCCGATCGCCTCCGACCTGTTCGCCGCCTTCCTGCGCCACCCGGACGGGAAGCTCCCGCGCCCGTGGCGGCTGAACGCCCAGACCGCGACGTTCACGCGCGGCGCCGGCTCGAGCATCGGGTTCCAGGTCGAGCCGGCGCGCAACGCGCGGTAGGCGTTACCGCCGCGGGATCCCGAGGCCACTGAGCGTCACACCAAGCCGGGCCTGCTGGCCGTCGGCGCGCTGGATGCGCAGTCGGCGCGTCGCCAGGCCGGCCGATCCCGGCAGGAAGAGCACGCGGACCGTCGCCGACTCGCCGGCCTGGAGGTCGAATGGCACGCCCGCCGGGCTGCCCGTGCCCGCGACGAACGGCGCCGCCACCGGGGCGACGACGCCCGTCGCCCGTGAGCCACCGACGTTGCGAATGGTGACCGTCCGCTCCGCGCCGCGGCCGACGCGCACCGCGCCGAACCACCGCACGTCCGGCGAGACCGTGAGCTTCGCCGGCGCGGCGGGGACGGCCGGGCCGACGACGAACTCGCCGCCGGAGAGGTGGGTCTCCTGCCCGATGTCGTCGAGTGCGGTGAACGTCGCGCTCCACGTGCGCGCCGTGCTCGCGGTGTTTTCCGGGAACCGGAACTTCGTCTCGAAGCGCGTCTCGCCGATCTGAGTGAGGTCCATCCGTAGGGTCTCGGCGCCGCCCACCTCGCGGAACGTGACGTACGCCGAGCTGATCCCGCCCAGGTCCCAGGCCGAGACGGCGGCTGTCACCGCGCCCCCGGTCCCCGGGAGCTCACGCGGGCTGACGAGCGGGTCGGTGACGAACGGCGGGTCGTTGAACGGCTGGCGGCCCTCGACGACGACCGAGCCGGCGCCCCACGAGGCATCGAGCCCGCCGGTGTCCCGCGCGACGAAGTTGACCATGTACGAGATGCCGTACTCCGTGTCGTTGGCGGGCAGGAACGCGATGCCGGAGTACGCGCCTCCGCCGGTGGGCGCGAGGTCGGCGTAGATGTAGGTGCCGTTCTCGCCGACGATCTCGGCGGTGACGGACTCGATGCCCATGTCGTCGAGCACGATCGCCGTCATGGTGATCTGGCCGCCGTCAGGTTCCAGGCTCGGGGGCAGCACGACGCCGTCGATGATCCGCGGTGGCAGGTTCTCGACCTGTGCCGCGGCGGGGGACGCTGCGATGAGGAGCGCCAGCACGGCAAGGAGGCAGTGCAGGACAGGCGGGCGCGGGGACATGGGGCCCTCGATTCGGGTGGGGTGCGCGTGAGCCTATCGCCGGAGAACCCCGCACGCACGGGTTTCTTTGAGTGTTCGCACCTGGCCGTCCACCATGCCCTGGACCTGTGGCTGTCCACTTGTATACTAGTGCGCATGCGGATCCCGCTCAGTGACCGCGTCGGTGGAGGAGCCGCACGCGATCAGGTCTATCTCGCCGTGCGCGAAGCCATCGTCAGCGCCGAGCTCGCACCCGGCCGGCGGCTCTCGGAGAACGAGCTCGCCGACCGCCTCGGGGTGTCCCGCACGCCCGTGCGCGAGGCGCTCGTGCGCCTGCGCGACGAGCGCCTGGTCGCGATCGTGCCGCAGCTCGGCACGTTCGTCACCCTCATCAGCGACGACGCCATCGCCGACGCGGCGTTCGTCCGCGAGGCGTTGGAGTGCAGCGCCATCCGGCTGGCCGCCGAGCGCGCCGAGCCCGCCGCGCTGGAGGAGATCCAGGCCAACCTCGTCGCGCAGGAGCGCGCTGAGGGCGAGGGCGACCAGGCCGCGTTCGACGCGCTCGACGAGGCCCTGCATCGCAAGCTCTGCGCGCTCTCCGGGCACGAGATCGCCTGGGCGCTGGCCCGGCGCGCGAACGGTCACCTGGACCGCGTCCGGCGTCTCAGCCTGCCCGAACCCGGGTATCTCGGAGAGATGGTCGCCGAGCACCGTGCCGTGGTCGCCGCCGTCGCCGACGGGGACCCCGACCGGGCCGAGCAGGAGCTGCGCCACCACCTGCGGATGGTCCTGAGCCAGATCTCGACGATCCGTGACGCGCACCCCGACTACTTCGAGGAGAGCTGAGGCATGGCCGCCACCGCCACACCGACGTCGTCCGCGCTGGACCCCGCCGTACGCCGCGACCTCTACGAGACGATGGTCCTCAGCCGGGTCTTCGAGACCGAGGCCGAACGCCAGTACAAGGCGGCGCGCATCGGCGGGTACTGCCACCTCTCGTCCGGCCAGGAGGCCATGACGGTTGGCGCGATGCACGCGCTGGCCGAGGACGACCTGCTCGTCACCGGGTACCGGTCCCACGGCTTCGCCCTCGCGCGCGGCGTGTCGCCCGAGGCGGTCATGGCCGAGCTGTTCGGCCGAGTCGACGGTTGCGCCCACGGTCGCGGCGGCTCGATGCACCTGCTCGACCCGTCCCGCGGCTACTACGGCGGCTGGGGCATCGTCGCGGGACAGCTGCCGATCGCCACCGGTCTGGCGCTCGCCCTGCGCCGCCAGGGCAAGGACCAGGCCGTGCTCTGCGAACTGGGTGACGGCGCGGTGAATATGGGCGCCTGGCACGAGTCGCTGAACCTCGCGGCGCTCTGGGATCTCCCCGTCGTCTTCCTGGTCGTCAACAACCGCTACGGCATGGGGACCGCCGTCGAGCGTGCGTCCGCCGAGCCCGACCTCTACAAGCGCGCCGCCGCCTACCGCATGCACGGCGAGCGGGTCGACGGTGACGACCTCGACACGATGATCGAGGCGGCCGACCGGCTGCTGGGCGTCGCGCGCACCGAGCACCGGCCCGCGGTGCTCGAGGCCGTCACGTACCGCTATCGCGGCCACTCCGTTGCCGACGCGGGCCTGGCCTACCGCACGAAGGACGAGATCGCCGAGCACCGCGAGCGCGACCCGATCTCCCTGGAAGCCAAGAAGCTCCGCGACGCCGGCGTCAGCCAGGAGGAGCTCGAAGCGATCGACACCGCCGCTGACGACCGAGTAGCCGCCGCGGTGCAGGCCGCACTCGACAGCGACGAGCCGAGCACGGACCGGCTTGCCTACGGGATGCACGCGCTCGGCAGCGACGAGCAGTTCGCGCGGATGCGCCCCGGCAGCGCGTTCGGCGAAGAGGCCCTGACGTTCGACGCGGGGCTCGGCGCATGAGGAATCACTCGGGCAGGGCCCTCGGATGTCCTCTGGCGAGAACTCGGCAAGGCCTCCTTCTCGCGAGCGAGGTGCATCATGGCTGCGACTGACACCACCGGCACGCAGGTCATGAACTACCGCGAGGCGCTGCGCCTGGCGCTGCGCGAGGAGATGGAGCGCGACGAGCGCGTCTTCCTCATGGGCGAGGAGGTCGGCGTCTTCGAGGGCGCGTACAAGGTCTCCGCCGGTCTCATGGATCAGTTCGGCGAGGACCGCGTCCGCGACACGCCGATCAGCGAGGAGGGCTTCGTCGGCGCCGGGGTCGGCGCGGCGATGCTCGGCGAGCGGCCGGTCGTGGAGATCATGACCCTGAACTTCCTGCTCGTCGCGATGGACCAGGTCATCAACCACGCGGCGAAGATCGGCGCGATGTTCGGCGGCGAGGTGCGCTGCCCGATGGTCATCCGCACGCCCAACGGCGCGGGCAACCAGCTCACGGCGCAGCACTCGCAGTCCTTCGACGGCTGGTTCGCCGGCACCCCCGGCCTGAAGGTCGTGACGCCCGCGAACCCGGCCGACGCGAAGGGCCTGCTGAAGGCCGCGATCCGCGACGAGGATCCGGTGCTCGTCATCGAGAACCTCCCGATCTACAAGGAGAAGGGCGAGGTCCCGCTCGACCCGGACTTCGTCACCCCGATCGGGCTGGCCGCGGTGCCCCGGGAGGGCACGGACATCACGATCGTCTCGCACTCGTTCGCGACCGTCCGCGCGCTGCGGGTCGCCGACAAGCTCGCGGAAGAGCGCGACGTCTCCGTCGAGGTCGTCGACCTGCGGTCCCTGCGCCCGCTCGACGTCGAGACCATCGCGCAGTCGGTGGCGAAGACCAACCGGGTCGTCTGCGTCGAGGAGGGGTGGCCGAGCTACGGCGTCACCGCCGAGATCGCCGCGCGCATCGGCAAGGCGTGCTTCGACGATCTCGACGCGCCCGTCGAGCGCGTCGGCATGGCGGAGGTACCGCTGCCCTACGCGAAGGGCCTTGAGCTCGCCGCGATGCCCAACGAGGATCGCATCGCCGCCGCGGTGCTCGCGACCCTGGGGATGGGGCCGGGCGCGGCATGATCGAGGTCACGATGCCGCGCCTCTCCGACTCCATGGAGGAGGGGACGATCCTGCAGTGGCTGGTCGCCGATGGCGACCCGGTCTCCCGCGGCGACGAGCTCGCGGAGATCGAGACGGACAAGGCCACCATGACCTACGAGGCCGACGCTGACGGCCTCGTGCACCACGTCGCCCGCGAGGGCGACACGCTGGCGGTGGGCACGCCGATCGCGGTGCTCCTCGCCGATGGCGAGGAGTTGCCTGTGCGGCAGACGCCATCCGCCGACCAGCAGGGCGACGACGAACCCGTCGCCGTCCCGACGCCCGCCATCGCCGTGGGTTCTCCCCCCGCCACGGCGGGCGGCGGGCGTCTGAAGTCCTCGCCGCTGGCCCGCCGGGTGGCCGTCGCCCACGGCGTCGAGCTCGGGGCGCTCAGCGGCAGCGGGCCGGGCGGGCGGATCGTGCGCGCCGACGTCGAGGCGTACGTGCATGAGCACCAGAACGGCAACGGGAAGGCCGACGACGCCCCGGCGCACGCCCCCGCGCCCGCGCCCGCCGAGAGCAATCGCGGCGCGGTCACCCGCACCGAGCCCACCCGCACGCAGACGCTCATCGCCCGCCGGATGGCCGAGTCCCGCGCGACCATCCCGGGGTTCGACGTGAGCATGGACGTCGATGTCACCGACCTGCTCGCGCTCCGCGCACAGCTCAAGGACGCGGGGCGCACGGCGTCCGTCAACGACTTCGTCGTCAAGGCCGCCGCCCTGGCGCTGCGCGAGCACCCACGTGCGAACGGCGCGTGGCGCGACGGCGCGTTCGAGACCTACGACCGCGTGAACGTGGGGATCGCGGTCGCGGCCGAGGGGACGCTGGTGGTCCCGACCGTCTTCGACGCCGACCGCAAGCCGGTCACCGGCATCGCACAGGACACCCGGACGCTCGCCGCCAAGGTCCGCGAGCAGTCGATCACGCCGCCGGAGCTGTCAGGAGGCACGTTCACCGTGTCGAACCTGGGCATGTTCGGGGTGACCGCGTTCAACGCCGTGGTGAACCCGGGGCAGGCGGCGATCCTCGCGGTGGGGGCGGCGGTCGACCGGCTGACGCTCCGGGACGGCGAGCCGGTCGCCCGGAAGGTCATGACGCTGACGCTGTCGAGCGACCATCGCATCCTCTACGGGGCCGACGCGGCCGCGTTCCTGGTCGCGGTGCGCGAGCGGCTCGAAGCGCCGCTGCTGCTCCTCGTCGACTGACCGGCAGATCGACGTCGCCAGAGCAACGTGGATCTGCCGTTCGGCCCGAAGGGGGCGGTCGCTAGATCCCGCCGCCCTCGGCGAAGAACATGAACCAGATGCCGAAGGCGCTCCCGGCGATCGCCACGGAGACGACCATCACGACGTCCAGGACGGTGCGGGGGCGGTGCAGATCGCGCTCGTCGCGCATCGATCGCATCCAGGGCGCACGGATCTGCACTTCGTTCGTGGTGCCCGTGAGCTCGCCGTACAGCCCGTTGAGCCGGCCGAGGCCCTTCCCGATGAAGTACATCGTCGTCGGAATCCCGATGAGGATCACCACGATGGCGCTCATGCTCACCTGCGCCGTGCCCGAGACCTGCGCGGCGACGTAGATCCACCCGACCGGGGCGCCGATCCACATCATCACGCTGCCGATCGCCATGAGCGCGATCAAGCCCACTTTGGTGACAGAGGACGCCATCGTCATCGCGCAAGCATGCCGGAAACTCCGGCGGCGCGCTACGACTTCCGTAGTAGTGCGACTACCAGGCCTGCTCGGACGAGCAGTTCGGGCACGCGACGGTCGTGCTGACCGGCGCCTCGAAGAGGTAGCCGCACTGACACGTGTAGGTCGCGCGGTCGTCGGGGCCGCCCGCGTCGCGCAGCCTGCGCTCGGCGGGATGGATCGGCTCAGGCAGCGGCACGGGGTCAGGAACGACGTGCAGCCGGCGCGCGCGATCGCGGCGGACGGTGGGTCGGGAGGTGGGGAGGACTCGGGCAGATTGCATGGGTCTGTAGAGAGAACGTCGGCGGATGCCAAAGGTTTCTCTGCCTTGAGGGCAATTCCCTCATACGTCCGTTGACAGGGGTTTCCCACACCCTGGCGCGGGGGCAGCGGCCGGGTTTGGGATACTGAAGGTGCGATGGACCCCTCACGCAAGCGTCAGGTTCGCCTCGTCGTCGCTCTCACCGCCGCGATCTGCCTCGCCGGCGCGCTGATGATCACGACGTTCAGCGCCGCGAGCCCCGAGCGCATCCCCAGTCAGTTGATCGCCGGCGCTGAACCCGGCAAGACGTACAAGCTCGGCGGCAAGGTCGTCGATGGCTCCGTGCAGCGCAGCGGAGACACCATGACCTTCGAGATGAAGGACCCGAAGGGTGGCGCGACGGTGCCGGTCAAGTACGCCGGGGCGGTCCCGGACCCGTTCCGCGAGGGCCGCGAGGTCGTCGTGACGGTCTCCAAGCAGGGCAACACCTACGTCGCGGAGCGGGATTCGCTCGTGACGAAGTGCCCCTCGAAGTTCACCGCCGAGCCGAAGAAGTCCTAGGTCTCGCGTGGCCGCTTTCGGCAGTGCCTGCCTGATCCTGACGCTGGTCGTCGCGCTGTACGGCATCGGGGCGTCGCTGGTCGGCGCGTCGCGCGGGCGGGCCGACCTGGTGGCGTCCGGCCGGCGCTCGGTGTTCGCCGTCACGGGCCTGACGATCACGGCCTTCGTGCTCTTGGAGTCAATGTTCCTCCGCGACGACTTCTCCAACGAGGTCGTCGCCACGCACTCCTCCACGACCACGCCGCTCTTCTTCAAGCTCGCGGCGGCTTGGTCCTCCCAGGAGGGCTCGCTGCTGCTGTGGCTGCTCCTGCTCTCGATCTGGTCGAGCCTCGTGCTCTTCCTCGTGCGCCGCCGGCTGAAGGACGTCACGCCGTACGCGACCGCGGTGCTGCTGGGCTTCGCCGCGTTCTTCGCCGCGCTCATGGTGTTCCTCGAGCCGCCCTTCGAGGTGCTGCCCGTCGTGCCCACCGAGGGCACCGGGCTGAACCCGCTGCTGCGCCACCCCAGCATGATGATCCACCCCCCGATGCTGTATTCGGGGTACACGCTGTTCGCGATCCCGTTCGCGTTCGCGATCGCCGCGCTCTGGGTCCGCCGCGTCGACGCCGAGTGGATCCGCTCCACCCGCCGCTTCGCGCTCGCCGCCTGGATCTTCCTGAGCATCGGCATCCTGCTCGGCGCGCGCTGGTCGTACGCCGAACTCGGGTGGGGCGGCTACTGGGCCTGGGACCCCGTGGAGAACGCGTCGCTCATGCCGTGGCTCATCGGCACCGCGTTTATCCACTCGGTGATGATCCAGGAGAAGCGCGGGATGCTGAAGGTCTGGAACGTCACGCTGATCCTCGCGACCGGCATCCTGTGCCTGCTCGGGACGTTCCTCGTCCGCAGCGGGATCCTCCAGTCGATCCACGCCTTCGGGGCGTCGACGCTCGGTGTCCCGTTCATCGTGCTCATCACGGTGCTGATCTTCGGGTCGATCTGGCTGGTCACGAGCCGGCGGGCGATGCTGCGGTCTGAGCACTCGCTCGATTCGCTGTGGTCGCGCGAGTCGGTCTTCCTGGCGAACAACATCGTGTTCGTCGGCCTCTGCCTCGTGGTCTGGTGGGGGACGTTCTTCCCGCTCATCAGCGAGGCGGTCACCGGTGACCCGGCGTCGGTCGGGCCGCCGTGGTTCGACCGTTACGTCGTCCCGCTGACGATCATCCTCGTCCTGCTGAGCGGCATCGCGCCGCTGATCGCCTGGCGGCGCGGCACGCTGGCCAACGCGCGGCGCAACCTGCTCTGGCCGACGGCGACGGCGGCCGTCGCGCTCGTCGTCCTGCTCGTCGCGGGCATCGGTGAGCGGCCGTGGGCGCTGGCGATGTTCGTCGTCGCCGCGTTCGTCCTGGCCGCCGTCGTGCAGGAGTTCTGGCGCGGGACGGTCGCGCGGCGGGCGATGGCCGACGAGTCGGTTCCGGTCGCACTGGCGCAGCTCGTGCGGCGCAACCGCAGGCGCTATGGCGGGTACCTCGTCCACGCCGGGGTCGCGATCCTGTTCGTCGGGGTCGCCGCATCGTCGGCGTTCCAGGACGTGGTCGACACCCGCCTGCAGGTGGGGGAGACCACGCAGGTCGGCGCGTACGACGTGACGTACGTCGAGCCGGTCGCGCGGCTCGTCATCGCCAACGACGACCTCGAGCGCATCGAGTTCGGCGCGAAGATGCGCGTGGAGCGCGACGGCGAGTACGTCACGACGATGACCCCGTCACGCGGGTTCTATCCGTCCCGTGCCGTGGTGGCATTCGGCCCGATCGGCCGGTTCTTCGAGGGTGAGGCCACGAGTGAGGTCGGCCTCCGGGCCGGGCGGCTGCGCGACGTGTGGATCGCGATGACGCCCGACATCCAGCAGCTCGAGCCCATCATCGAGCGCGGCGACCGCGTCTTCAGCGCGGCGGCGGGCAAGCTGTCGCCCGAGCTCGAGGCGACGGCGCTGGCGACCGCGCTGCGCGGCATCACCACCCAGTACCTCGAGGACCCGCCGCCGGCGACGTTCCGCATGCACGTCTCGCCGCTCGTCTCGTGGATGTGGATCGGGGCGATCCTCGCGCTGCTCGGCGGGCTCACCGCCGTCTGGCCCGGCGGCCCGGACGCGGCCGGCCGCAGGGTGAGGGCCGGCTACGCCGCGCGCGTCGCGCAGGACCTCGGCCGCGCGTAGCGCCGCTACGCTGCCCCGCCTCATGGAGGTCGTCGCCGCACTGCTGGTCATCCTCGCCCTGGGCGTCGTCGTGTGGTTCGTCGGCGCGCCGCTGCGCGGTGGCGCACGGGCCGTCGACGAAGAGGCTCGCGCGGAGGAGACCGGCCGGCAGGCGCTCGAGGCGGCGAAGGAGGCCAAGTACCGCGAGATCCGTGAGACGGAGCTCGATCACCGGACGGGCAAACTCACCGACGAGGATTGGCGCGCGCTCGATCGCCAGCTGCGCGCCGAGGCCGTGGACATCCTTCGTGCGCTGGACGAGCTAGACTCCGGCGCGTAATGGAAGACATTCTGCTCGTCGTCCAGGTGGTGCTCAGCGTGAGCGTCATCTTCCTCGTCCTCATGCACTCGGGTAAGGACGCCGGTCTGTCCGGCGCCTTCGGCGTGGGGTCGGGCTCCGGTCCGCTCGGTGGTGGCTCGCTGGTCGAGCGCAACCTGAACCGCTGGACCGTCGTGTTCGCCATCGCGTGGGTGGCGAACACCATCGTGCTGCTGCGGATCTGAGCGGGCGCTACGCCCCGCCGGTGACCCGCAGATCCGCGACGCGGATCGCCGGGCACAGCACGCCGTGGGCGAACCGCCGCCCGTAGAACTCCCCGTGCCCCACGAGCCGCTGGCGCGTGCCGAGCGCCTCGGTGGACGCGAGGATGCGCAGGAGCCCGTCGGTGATGCGCACGTCGCGCAGCGGCCGGCTGATCTGCCCGTCCTCGATGAGGAACGTGCCGTCGCGCGTCATGGACGTGACGAGCGCTTCGTGCTCACGGACCGTGTTCGTGTACCAGAGCCGCGTGACGTAGATCCCGCGCTCGATCGGCGCGCAGAGCGCCGCGACATCCCGCGCGTCGCCCGGTGCGAGGACGAGGTTCGTGGCCGCCGGGCCCTCGGAGGACCCGCCGGGCGCGATCGCGTGGCCCGTCGACCGCGCGTCACCGCCCGCGAGCGCCGCGGAGCGCAGGTCGTGGATCGGCTCGCGCGCGACGCCGGCATCGAGGAGGGCCACGCGGCGCTTGGCCACCCCGTCGGCGTCGAACGCGCGCGGGAGCGTGCCTCCGCTGCGCGGGTCGTCCGTGAGCGTGACGGCGGGCGCCGCGACCTGCTCGCCGAGGCGGCCGGTGAGCGCGGCCCGGCCCTCGGCGTGGGCGAGGCCGTCGAAGGCGAGGGTGGCGGTGAACGACAGGAGCTCTCCGACGGCTTCGGTGTCGAGCACGGCGCGGTAGCGGCCGGGCGGCAGGTCGAGCGGCTCGTACTGATCGGTGACCTTCGCCGAGGCGGTGCGCGCGAGCGCGGCGCCGTCGATGGCGCCGACCGTCATGTCCGTGGCCGAAGCGAACCCGGACCGCTCGCGCTCGTCGCGGGTGATGACCTTCATGTAGCTGTCGGTGACCCGGTCGACGAGCCGCGCGCCGGCGCTCGACGCGATGGCGTGGGTGACCTCACCGGCCGACCAGATGCCGAACGCCTCGTGGCCGTGGTCAGCGGCCTCCCGGATCGCGGCGTCGAGCTCGGCGGCGCCTTCGCCGGGATCCAGCGCGGCCGTCGCGGCGTCCCACCCCGCGAGGCCCTCGGTGATCGTGCCGGGCGGCGGCGCCGGGTAGGGGCCGGGGCCCGTCGCGTGCCGGGCGGCGATCGCCGCGGCCTCCGACGCGTGGCGGGCGGCCGCGCGCAGCCCGTCGTCGTCGATCCGGTTCGTGGAGGCGACGCCCGCGTGGCCGTCCTGGATGACCATCACCTGGACGTCGAGGTCCTCGATCGCCGTCGACTGCGTGGCCCGCGACCGCGCGAAGCGCAGGCTCAGCGATCGCTCGGCGACCACCCGGGCGAGCGCCGGGCCGTCGGTGTGCGCGAGCGCGCGCTCGGCCAGCTCCAGTGCGACGGTCACGCGACGCCGACCTCGACGTCGTGGAACCGCGACGGCGCGGTGCCGTGCCCGACGGGCAGCATCTGGCCCGGTTCGCCCTTCCCGCAGTTCATGACCCCCCAGACGCGCCAGTCCGACGCCGAGCAGACAGCGTCGAGGCCCGACCAGAACATCGGCGTCACGCCGGCGTAGCTCGGGTCGCGGTACAGCCTGCCGAGCTTGCCGTCGCGGATCTCGCGCGCGGTCTCGCAGCCGAACTGGAAGTGCAGGCGGCGGTCGTCGATGGACCACGAGCGGTTGGTCTCCATGAGCAGGCCGTTGTCGGTCGCCGCGATGAGATCGTCGAGCGTGCCCGCGGCGCCCGGCTCGATCGACACGTTCGTCATCCGCACGATCGGCTGGCGGGCGAACCCTTCCGCGCGGGAGCAGCCCGTGGAACAGGGCAGGCCGAGTTGCGCGGCCGACGTGCGGTCCGACAGCGTGGCACGCAGCACGCCCTCCTCGATGAGCGTCGTCCGGGCCCCGGCGATGCCCTCGTCGTCCCACGCCGCGGTGCCGAGGGCGCCGGGGAGCGTGGCGTCGGCGGTGATGTGCAGGTGCGGCGAGCCGTAGCGCAGCGTGCCGATGTCCCGCGCGGCGACCCAGCTCGCGCCCGCGTAGGCGGCCTCGCCGAGCAGGATGCGGTCGAGCTCGAGCGCGTGCCCGATCGACTCGTGGATCTGGATCGCCAGCTGCTCGCCGCCCAGGATGACGGTCCGCCGCCCGGCGGGACACTCCGGCGCGGTGAGCAGTTCCAGGGCCTCGTCACGGACGCGTGCCGCGGCGCCGCCGAGGTCGAGCCCGAGCACGTGCTCCCAGCCGGCGAGCGCGACGTCACCCCCGTACGCGGCGGGGTACGACCGGGTCTGGACCACGTCACCGTCCGCTGCGAGGGCCTGGAGGCCTCCGCCGCACTCGGTGCGGACCTGGGTGCACGCGGTGCCGTCGCTCGTCGCCAGCGCCCATGTCTCGCGCATCGCGTGCGTCTCCGCGGAGCCCCGCCGGATCCGGGGGTCGGATCGCAGCGTCTCCTCGGCGGGCACGAGCAGGGCGAGCTTGTCCTGGACCGAGACGGCGAAGGGGTCGATCTCGCACGCCGACGCCCAGTGCCCGCGGGCGGGCTCGGTCGTGCCGGTGTCGGCGAGCGGGGGGACGGGGCCGGGGGTCGCGGGC
>JAEMQS010000118.1 GCA_016463765.1 Solirubrobacteraceae bacterium
TCATGCCCCCACCATGACAGCGGCGGGACCGATGGTCCCGCCGCTCGCGGGCAATGCGGCCCGCTGCCTCGGTCGACGGCGCTCGTCCTGTTGCCGGCGGCGCCAAGCGGGCGCCTTCGCGCCCACAGTTCGACCCGTTGCCTTGGTTGAGCGCCCCATGTTCCTCGCGGCCGCGCGCCCTGTCAACGCGGGACCGCCGGGGCCTACGCCTTCAGATGCGGGTACTCCGCCTCGACGATCGCCCGGTACTGCGCGTACACGGGCTTCGTGATCGGGATGAGCGCGAGCGCGGCCTTCACGTCGCCGCCGGACTTGATCCGGCGACGGGCGAGGGCCATCGCGACGTTCTCCTTGCCCTGGAAGTACTTGTTGGCGGTCTCCGACGACATGGTCATCTTGACCTTCGGCTCCCAGTCGACGTCGTCCGACCACTCCCAGTGGAGGTAGCCGTCCTCACCCTCGCGCGTCCCGCGGATGTTCACGACGAGATCGACGTCCTCGAACTCGAAGCGCTGCGGCACGTCGGCGTCACGGAGCGCGGGGCCCATATCCGGGTCCTCGTCCATGAGGGTGAAGATCCGCTCCATCACCTCGCGGAACTCGTCGGCACTCTGGAACTTGGGAGCCATGACCCGTGACCTTTCGTGAGCCTAGGAGCCGGCGGGCTTGCGCGCGGCGGTGGTCCGCTTCGCGGCCGTGCTCGTGGTCCGCTTCGCTGCCGGCTTGGCAGCCGGCTTCGCCGCGGGCTTCCTCGCCGCCGGCTTCTTCGCGGCGGTGGTGCGCGTGGTGGTGCGCTTCGCCGCAGCGGTGGTGCGCTTCGCGGGAGCGCGGCGGGCCGGCGCGGCGGCCGGCTTCTCGAGCTTCGCGACGCGGGCGTCGAGCGCGTCGATCTTGTCACCGAGCGCCTTGATGTCCTCAGCCGTGATCGGCCGCAGGTCGTCGAGCGCCTCGCGCAGCCGGCCGGCGACCTGCGAGAGGTCGTCGACGAGCTCCGACGCGCGCTCGCGCGTGAACTGCGACTGGCCGGCCTGGAAGGCCTGGTCCACGGCGCTGAACACCGCGTCGGCCGCCTGTGCGGGCTGCTTCTTGCTCTTCTTCTTGGCCATGGGGCGCACGCTATCGGTCTGGCGTCCGCCGGGTGCAACTACCGTGGCGCGGCACGATGATCCACCTGCACCCCACCACGGAGCTCGCGCCCCGCGTGCTGCTCCCGGGCGACCCCGGCCGTGCGCTCGCGATGGCGCAGCACCTGCTCGAGAAGCCGCTGATGTTCAACCACAACCGCGGGCTCTGGGGCTACACGGGCACGGCCGCCGACGGCGAGCTGCTGACCATCCAGAGCACGGGCATGGGCGGGCCGAGCGCGGCAATCGTCCTGGAGGAGCTGTGCAACCTCGGCATCACCCGGGCGATCCGCGTGGGGACGTGCGGGGCGCTGCAGCCGGGCCTCGCGCACGGGGACCTGGTGGTGGCCGCCGACGCGCTGGCGGGAGACGGGACGAGTCGCGGTCTCGGCGCGGGTGACACGGTCGCCGCCGACCCGGGCGTCGTCGCCGCCCTGTCGGCGGCCGGTGGCGACGGCGTCCACGTGGGCACGATCGCCACGACCGACCTCTTCTACGACCCCGACGAGCGTCGCGCCGCCGCGTGGTCGGCAGCCGGTGTCCTGGCCGTCGAGATGGAAGCCGCCGCGCTGCTCCAGGTGGCGACCCGGCGCGGGATCCCGGCGGGCGTGGTCCTCGCCGTGACCGACACGTTCGCCGCCGACGGCGCGCGATCGCGGATCGACGAGGACGGACTGCTGCGCGCGGGCGAGCGCCTCGGCGACGTCGGGGCGGCGGCGCTCGGCGTGGGCGCCGCCGCGTAGACGGTCCTACTCGGAGACCTCGAGGCGCTCCTGGCTGGACGGCACCGGCGCCTCGGATCCGGGGAGCGCCTGGCGCAGCGCGGTGAGCTCACGCGTGAGCGCACTGAGCTGCTCCTCCATGGCCTCGAGCCGCGAGCCCGTCGTGTCGTCACCGGCGCGAGCGAGCTTGCCGTCGAGGCGGTCGACGCCGTCCTCGATGCCCTCCAGGCGCTGGGACACCGACCGCACGCGCCGGGTGAGGCGCTCCAGGTCGGCAGCGGACGGGAGGTTCAGCGCGCCCATCGCGACCTCCTGGGCCTGGGCGGCCTTCTCGCGGGCGCTGAACGCCTGGGCGATGGCGCCGGTCACCAGCGGATTCTCGAGCAGCTCCTGGGCGAGCTTGCCGATCGCGTCCTCGCTCTGGCGAGCAAGCTTGTCGCGCAGGCCTTCCGGGTCTTCGGTCATGGTCCGAACGGTACCGCGCGGGGGGCGCCGCATGCTTCTCGCGGACTTAACACTCCGGCACCCGAGGGCTGTACCTCACCCTCTACTTGAGCTTTATGCTTTGCCCCTGTGTGAAAAGCTCAGGGCGGCCGGTCGGCGTGGGCCCCGAAGCTGCCGGCGCCGCCTCTAGTACACGCGCGTAGGCGCTGAACCCGGATCGGGCGCAGGGTCCCGACTGTCAAGTTCGTCCGCCCGACGCCGATCTCCTCCATCAGAAGCTCGTTCTGAGCGTCTGCAGTGCGAGATGAGGGCCGACTGGGGCGTCAATGCACCATTCGGGGGCACCACTTGCGCCCAACCTCCTCTCCGACTGTTAGGGTGGCAATCCTTCCCACCCGGCGGTCCTGCAGGGGGTCGGTGGCGAGGGTCTCTGAACCACATGATGCGCAAGCTGCTGATCGTCCTGACCGCCGCGGTGCTGCTCGCCACCGTTGGCGGACTGCATGCCAGTTTCGCCCAGAGCGAAGCGCGCACCCTGCTGCTCACGCTCTCTGACGGGCGCACGCTCACGGTCAGCGTGCAGGCCGCCCCCGGCACCCCGGTCGACCAGATCGCGGTCCCGGACGTTGGCGCGCCGGTCATCTCCGTCCAGGACGTCACGCCCCCGCCCGTGGAAGCCCCGCTCCCGCCGGCGCCCGAGACGACGACGTCCACCACGCCGACGACGACGGCCACGACGCCGGAGCGAGACGACACGTCGCTCGGCGACGCCGAGCCCGAGGCCGCCGAGCAGGGCGACCAGGAGACCACCGGGTCGAAGAAGCTCAAGAAGGCCGACAAGGCTCAAGGTGAGCGTGAGACTTCTGAGGAGGAGGGGAACGGCACTGAGGAGGACTCGTCGATCGCGTCCGACCCGAGCATGTCGACCTCGATCGCCGTGCCCGGCCCCGCGCCGGTCGGCGTCCCGAACTTCTTCATCGAGAAGTTCCGCATCCCGCCCTTCCTGCTGCCGATCTACCAGGCGGCCGGCATGGAGTACGGGATCCGCTGGGAGATCCTCGCGGCGATCAACGAGATCGAGACCGACTACGGCCGCAACCTCAACGTCTCCTACGCCGGCGCGCTCGGCTGGATGCAGTTCATGCCGCCGACCTGGAAGGCCTACGGCGTCGACGCCAACCGCGACGGCAAGAAGGACCCGTACAACCCGGTCGACGCGATCTTCGCCGCCGCCCGCTACCTGCGCGCCTCGGGCGCCGACAAGGACCTCCGCGGCGCGATCTTCGCCTACAACCGCGCCGACTGGTACGTCGACAGCGTCCTCATGCGCGCCAAGCTCATCGCGGGCCTGCCCACCGATCTGATCGGCTCGCTCTCCGGCCTGACCCAGGGGCTCTTCCCGGTCCACGCCTCCGCGCAGTACACCGGCGCGGTCGACCCGGAGAAGGCCACCAAGAAGAAGAAGGCCGGCGAGAACGCCGCCGTCCCGGTCGACGGTGACGAGGACCGGCGCCAGATCCGCATCTACGCGAAGCCGGGCTCCCCGGTCACCGCGGTGCAGGACGGCACGATCGTCGCCATGGGCGAGAACGACCGGCTCGGCAAGTTCGTCCGCCTGCGCGATGCCTACGGCAACACCTACACGTACGGTCACCTGAAGAAGCTCAGCACCGAGGTCGCCGTCGCGAAGCCCAGCAAGACGCAGACCGCCTCGGAGATCGCCAAGGAGCTCGCCCTCCCCAAGCGCGACCCGAAGCCGAAGTCCGCCGCCAGCACCACGTCGAAGAAGGAGCGCACGGCCGCCAACGGCAAGGCCAAGGCGCCCGCCACCGCCGACGCCGACCAGGCGCCGCTCACCTCGCCGGCTCCCGCCCAGCCCGTGGAGTCCAAGGAGCGCCTGTTCGCCAACCCGAAGCGCCCCGCCGCGTACAAGGCCGGCGGCCGCGAGCAGCTCCTCGGCGACACGTCCTCCCTGCCCCAGGACGCCACCTTCCGCCGCTACTTCACCGTCGACTACGGCATGAAGCGCGAAGACGTCGTCCTCAAGCCCATGGTCATCGGCCGCCGCGTCATCGCGGGCACGATCCTCGGCCGCATCGGCACCCCCGACGGCGAGGTCCAGGACGAGCGCAACGCCAAGGCGCACACGCTGTTCGAGATCCGCCCCGCCGGTCGCGGCGCCCCGCGCATCGACCCGAAGCCGATCCTCGACGGCTGGAAGCTCCTCGAGTCCACCGCGATCTACCGCGCGAAGGGCAAGAACCCGCTGTTCGGCCCGGACGCCAAGCAGGCCACCGTCGGCCAGATCCTGCTCATGGACAAGCAGACGCTCCAGCGTCGCGTCCTGGCCAACCCGCGCATCGAGATCTACGAGGGCGGCCGGGGCGACATCGCCGCCGGCATCATCGACCGCCGCGTGCTCGCGTCGCTCGAGTTCCTCGCAGCTAACGGCATGAAGCCGACGGTCACCAGCCTGCGCACCGGCCACGGCGTCTACACGAAGTCCGGCAACGTCTCGCACCACACGACCGGCACCGCCGTCGACATCGCCGCGATCAACGGCGTGCCGATCCTCGGCCACCAGGGCGAGGGCTCGGTCACGGACCTCGCGGTCCGCCGACTGCTGACGCTGCAGGGCACGATGAAGCCTGCGCAGATCATCACCCTCATGCGCTACGAGGGCACCGACAACACCGTCGCGATGAGCGACCACCACGACCACATCCACATCGGCTGGCGGCCGATGTACGACCCGCGCAGCAAGACCGGGCGCCAGCTCGAGACGCTGCTCAAGCCGGGCCAGTGGGGCAAGCTCATCGACCGGCTCAACGAGATCGAGAACCCCGAGATCCCGACCGAGCCCTCGAAGTACGCGCTGACCGTCACGCCTCCGCGCGACGAGTCCGGCGACGACGCCGAGTAGCGTCGTCGTCTGTGAGCGGCGACACCGCCTTCCGCTTCGTCCAGTTCGAGCTGCCGTGGGCCCCGGGCCCGCCGGCCGGCCGCTACGTCGTGCGGGAGCACCTCGGTGAGCCCCCGGGCCACGTCATCGTCGTGAAGGAGATCAGCGCGACCGAGCGTCGGCGGCCCCGCCGCCGTCCGCGCACCGAGGACCCCAACCCTCCCCCGCGCGAGGTTCCCGTCTGGCGCGTGACCGTCATCGACGCCACCCCGCTGGCCGGCAACGACGCTGCGGCGGACTGGCTGCGGCGCGCCGACCACGACGCCCTGGTGCACGACGCGATGGTGCGACTCGGCCGGGTGCTGCACCTGCACCGCGTCGCCGCGCGCGATCCCGCGTCCCGTGACCTCGCGTCCGCCCAGGCCCTCGCCGTCCGCGTGGGCTACGGCGCGGGCGAGCAGGTGGCCGACGCCGCCTGGGAGGCCGCCGTCACGCTGCCACCCGCCCGTGAGGCCAAGGGCGCCCGCGCGGCCACGCTGCGCCCCCAGGAGCGTCTCGCCGCGCTGCTCGGTGGCCGTGATGCCGCGCTTGCCTGCGAGGAGCTCACGCTGCGCGCGCGCAGCGACCTCGACGCCGGCCGCGAGCGCGAGGCCGCCCTCCAACTGCAGATGGCGCTCCGCGCCGCGCGCGCCGAACTCCAGCCCTGGCGCGACGCCGGCGACCTGAGCACCCGGCTCGCCGAACTCGACGAGCTCCAGGACGACGCCGACGCCGCCGCGACCCGCGCGCTGGAGAGCGGCCTCGAGCGCAGCCAGGCCGAAGCGGTGGAGCATGCCCTCAAGCGCCTCGAAGCCGCCCTGCGGGCGCGCACCGTCGAGGCGCTGCGATGAGCGTCGGCGCCGTCGTCTTCGACATGGACGGCGTCCTGGTGGACTCCGAGCACCTGTGGGACCAGGCCCGCCGGGACCTCGTCGCCGAGACCGGCGGCGTCTGGCCGCAGGGCGCCGAGACCGCGATGCTCGGGATGAGCTCGAAGGAGTGGCCGGTCTACGTCGCCGAGGAGCTGCACGTGCCGCTCTCCCCCGCCGAGATCAACGCGGACGTCGTCCGGCGGATGCGCGCGGGCTACGAGCGCGAGCTGCCGCTGCTGCCGGGCGCGGTCGCCGCGGTCGAGCGTCTCGCGGCCGCGTTCCCGCTGGGGCTCGCCTCGTCGTCGAACCGGGAGATCATCGACCTCGTGCTCGCGGAGTCGGGCCTGCACGCCCACTTCACCGCGACCGTGTCCTCGGAGGAGGTCGCGGCGGGGAAGCCGTCACCGGACGTCTACGCGGCGTGCGTGGAGCGCCTGGGAGCCGACCCGGCCGCGTGTGTGGCGGTCGAGGACTCGGGCAACGGGATCCGCAGCGCCGCGGCCGCCGGGCTGGCGGTCATCGCGCTGCCGAACCCGCAGTACCCGCCGGGTGCCGATGCACTCGCACTGGTGGGCACGGTCGTCTCGTCACTGGACGAGCTCGATGTCGACCTGATGCAGCGCGTGAGGCGGTAGGCGCTTCCGCGGAAGCGCCCATGACCCGGATGGCCGACGTTCATCCCGCTCAGCGGGCCTATCGTCGGCAACGTCGCGTGGCGGTCTCGTCCCGATCGCAGCGCCGCAGGCGTTGGTGTTTCCGCGGGAGCACCAATCCACCTGGGTAACAAACGGCACCACCCGACGTACCTGCAGAAGACCGACGCGCACTTCAGGACGGCAGGACGCCAGTCCGGCAAGCGTCGAGCATGATCATGGATCGATCTCCCCTTCACCGCCGATGAGCATCGCCACCGGCATCCTCGTCACGCTCGTGCTCCTCGGAGGCGCGTACGCCGCTTGGCTCGTCCGCGAGAAACGACGAGCCTGGCCACTCATCGTGTGGGTTGCGCTGGCCTTGGTGGCCACCCTGACCGCCTCGCTGTTCCGAGGTGATGAGCCGCCATACGACGTCGTGCTCATCCTCGCCTGGCTCGCTGTCCTCGCGACGATCCTCCCCGCGGCGTGGCGCGGGGAACCGGTCGGCGTTCTCGGCTGCGCCTGGCGCGCCTTCGCCGGCGTCGCGTCGGTCATCGCGGTGCCGATCACGTACTTCCTCGTGCTGGGTGCCACCGCGTGTGATTCGGAGTGCGACGGGGCGCCCCTCATCGGGGGCATCGCCGCCGTGTTCCTCCTCGGCTCCCTCCTGACGCTGTCTGGGATGGTCCTCGAAGGCGCGGTCCGCGCCGTCGCCTGGTTCCGCAGCCCGTAGCGTCCCTACAGCGCGTCCACCAGCGCCGACAGCTCCGCCTCGACGTCCCCGTCGAGCTTCACCGCGCACCGCTCGTCCCACGGCGTGGGGCCCTGCGTGACGATCGCGACCTGGCCGCCCGTCTGCTGCGTGATCCCCGGCAGCTGGGCGATCGGCTG
>JAEMQS010000042.1 GCA_016463765.1 Solirubrobacteraceae bacterium
GCTTGCGGCCCGCGAGGGTCAGCGGCAGCGTGATGTTCTCCTCCGCCGTCAGGACGGGCAGGAGGTTGAAGGCCTGGAAGACGAAGCCGACGCGGTCGCGGCGCAGCTCGGTGAGCGCCTTGTCGGAGAGGCCGGCCAGCTCGACGCCGTCGAGCTCCACGCTGCCGCTCGTCGGGGTGTCGAGACCGGCGAGGCAGTGCATGAGCGTCGATTTACCCGAACCCGATGGCCCCATGATCGCGGTGAGTCCACCGGCGGGGAACGCGACGGTCACCCCGGCGAGCGCGTCGACGGCGGCGGCGCCTTCGCCGTAGCGGCGCGTCAGGTCGGTGGCGGTGACGATGTCGGGCATGGAGGCTCCTGGGGCGGGGATCAGGGGTCAGGGTGCGGCGCGCACGAACGCCAGCACGGCGAGCACGCGCCGGTGGTCGTCGGGTGCCAGGGGAAGGTCGAGCTTGCCGAAGATGTTGGTGACGTGCTTCTCGACCGCGCGCTCGGTCACGACGAGCTGCTGCGCGATGCCGTGGTTGGACCGGCCCTCGGCCATCAGCCCGAGCACCTCGCGCTCCCGCGGGCTCAGGGCCTCCAGCGGATCGGTCTGCCGGCGCCGTCCGAGCAGCTGGGCGACGACCTCGGGGTCGAGTGCCGATCCGCCCTCGCCGACGCGGCGGACCGACTCGACGAAGCGCTCGATGTCTCCCACGCGGTCCTTGAGCAGGTAGCCGGTCCCGGCGCCGCCGACGAGCTCCAGCGCGTAGCCCTCCTCGACGTACTGGCTGAGGACGAGCACGCCGACGTCGGGCTGGCGCTCGCGGATCTCGGCCGCGGCGCGCAGGCCCTCGTCGGTGTGGGTCGGCGGCATCTTGATGTCGACGATCGCGACATCCGGCTTGTGGGCGCCCACCTTGCGCAGCAGGTCCTCGGCGTCGCCGGCCTGGCCGACGACGTCCATCCCCGCTTCGGTCAACAGCCGCACGATGCCCTCGCGCAGCAACACGGAATCATCGGCTACGACGACGCGCACGGAATCTCCGCTCTGATGGTGGTGCCCTTGCCCGGTGGGCTCTCGACCGCCAGCCGGCCATCCAGCGCGGCCACCCGGTCGGAAAGACCGCGGAGCCCGTGCCCGCCGGCATCGGCGCCGCCGCGCCCGTCGTCGCGGACCTCCACGACGGCGTGCCCGTTGACGCGCTCGACGCGCACCATCGCATGCTCGGCCTCGGCGTGCTTGGCGAGATTGGCCAGCGCCTCGGAGACGACGAAGTACGCCGCCGCTTCGACGGCCGCGGGGAGCCGCTCATCGGGGACGGCCTCGACGTCCACCGGGGTCGGCGACCGCGCGGCCAGCGCGTCGATGGCGGCGGGCAGACCGCGGTCGGTGAGGATCGCCGGGTGCAGCCCGCGCGCGAGCTCGCGCAGCTCGTCGAGCGCCTGGTTGAGCTCGGTCGCCGCCCGATCCAGCAGCTCCCGGGCCTCCTGCGGGTCGCGGTCGACGGCGCCACGGGCCAGCCCGAGCTGCAGCGACAGCGACACGAGGCGCTGCTGCGCCCCGTCGTGCAGGTCGCGCTCGAGACGGCGGCGCTCGGCCATCCCCTCGGTCACCAGCCGGGCGCGCGACTCCTGCAGGTCGGCGACACGGGCGCGGAGCTCGGCCTCGAGCCGCCCGTTCTCCATGGCCAGCGCCGCGGCGCTCGCGGCGGCCGCCACGAGCTCGGGTTCGTCCTCTCGCGTCCGGTCGAAGATCATCGCCCCGACGAGCGCGTCCCCGTGCCGCACCTCGGTGGCGGCGCGTCGAGGGTCAGCAGGGCCGGGGAGCGTGACGGCCTGCCCGTCGTCGGTGACGAAGCGCTGCTCGCCGTCCAGCCAGTACGCGAGCTCGACGGTCGGGTCCCCCAGCGCGTCAGCCACCGCTTGACGGAGGGATCCCCGCTGCCCGCCGAGCCGCTCGACGAGATCCTCGACGGCGCTCGCGCGCGCCCAGCGCGACCGCAGCAGACCGACCACGAAGACGAAGGGCAGCAGCATGAACGGCACGAGCGTCGCCATGCTCATCACCTCCTGCACGGTCCCCTCGTCGCCCGCGAAGGCCTCGGTGAGCAGCAGGGCGGCCAGCAGGACGATCATCACCCCGCCACAGACGAGGATCGGCGTCAGCACGCGGCGCGCGGGCGGGGTGGCGCGCAGCCAGCGCCGCACGATGAGTGCGACCAGTGTGGCGATGACGATCGAGCCCACCACGCTGCCGACCTCGTCGATCGCTTCGGCGACCTGCACCCGGTCGGCGATCAGGATCGGATTGGCGGGCGTGCCGTCGTCCCACGATGCGAGATCGGCGCTGAACACGGAGATCCCGAGCGGGATCAGGATGGCGATCGCGTACGCGGCGCCGAGCAACCGGCGCTCGAGCCGGCCCTCCACCCGGCCACTGGGAAACGCGAGGACCAAGTGGATGAACACCACGAAGAACAGCGCCCCGAAGACGGTCCCGAGGGCGAAGAGCCACCCGACATCGCTCAGGGTCAGGGCGTTGAACACGAACGTGAACCCCACCGCGCAGAGCAACGGACCGATGGCGTTGTGCGGCCGCCGGTACCACGCCAGCAGCCCGGCGCCGATGTAGGCGGTCATGACCCCGGCGCCGAGCGCGGCATCGGCGACACGCGAGCTGGGATCGTCGTTGCTCAGCGCGAGCATCACCGTGGCTGCGATCAGCAGGATGCCCAAGAGCCCGATGCCGGCCAGGGCCGGCCGCAGACCTGTCACGCGGCGAGCACCTCCTCCAGCGCAGCGCCGGACAGATCGGCCTTCGCGATGAACCCCCGCGCGCCACTGGTGCCGACCAGGGGCCCGTACTCGCTGGCCTCACGGCTGGAGACGAGCACCACGGCGGGAGCGGGCTCGAACCCGCACAGGCGCGCGGCGACCTGAAAGCCGTCGGTGTCCGGCAGGTTGACGTCGAGGAGCACCACGTCGGGGCGCAGCGCCTCAGCCTGCGCGAGCGCCGTCGCGCCGTCCCCCGCCTCCCCGACCACGGCGTAGCCCTCGAGCTCGAGCAGCATGCGCGCGGTGGAGCGGAAGCTCGGGTGATCGTCGACGATGAGGACGGAGGGCGCCACGGACCCATTGTGGCGCGCGGGCAGGCCGCACCCGGTACGGCTAACCCCCCGAACGCGCGCTCAGGCGCGGACCGCGACGCCCGCCGCCGCGGCGATCGCCTGGTACGCGGCGCCGGGATCCTCGGCGCCGAACACAGCCGACCCGGCGACGAACCACGTCGCGCCCGCATCCGCGCACAGCGGCGCGGTGTCGACGTCGACGCCGCCGTCGACCTGGATCGCGGCGTCGGGCCCGAGCAGCTCCCGGACGGCCCTGACCTTCTCCAGGGTCGACGCGATGAGCGACTGGCCGCCCCACCCCGGGTTCACCGTCATGACGAGCGCAAGGTCGAGCAGGTCGGCGACCTCCGAGAAGACCGCCGGCGGGGTCGCCGGGCACACGGCCAGCCCGGCGCGGCAGTCCGCCTCGCGGATCTGGTGCAGCACGCGGTGGGCGTGCTGCGTCGCCTCGGCGTGCACGGTGATGCCGTCGGCACCGGCACTGGCGAAGTCCTCGATCTGCCGTTCGGGCGTCTCGATCATGAGGTGGACGTCGAGGTAGATGCTGTCGGGCAGCGCATCGCGCAGTGCCCCGAGCACGACGGGCCCGACCGTGATCGGCGGGACGAACTGGCCGTCCATGACGTCGAAGTGGATGACCGTCGCGCCCGCGTCGACGACCCGCCGGACGTCCTCGGCCAGATTGGCGAGGTCGGCGGAGAGGATGGACGGCGCGACGTGGTGATGGTTGAGGGGACTCATATCTCCCTGAGCATGGAGCCCTTGCAGCTGTTGCAGATCATCGTGGCCGAGGAGGACATTCGCACGATCGTCCCGTGTTCGCCGCAGGTCGGGCAGACGGAGACGAGCTCGAAGCGGTGCAGGCAGTTGACGCACCGGTACCGGCCCGGGAGGTTTGCCGGCCGCAGCCACGGCTCGTGGCAGTTGGGGCACACGGGGCGGTCGGGGAGAGCGGCGCTGGACTCCACGGCACCCATAGTGGCGCATCGGGCGGCTGAGGTCCCTTACGCCCCCAGCGTGGCGATGTAGAAGCCGTCCGTGCGGTCGGTGTCCGGCGCCAGCGTCCGCGCGGTGACGACCGGCAGGTTCGACCCCGCGACGACGTCCTCGTTCTCCTCGCGCAGCAGCGTGCAGGTCGAGTAGACGAGCCGGCCGCCGGGCGCGAGCAGCGCCTCGGCGGCCGCCAGCAGCGTGCGCTGCTCGTCGGCCATGCGCGCCGTGCGCTCGGGGCTGGCGCGCCACCGGATGTCCGCGTGGCCCTGCACGGTGCCCAGACCCGAGCACGGCGGGTCGAGCAGCACCCGGTCGAAGCGCTCGGTCCGCGGCCGGGTCTCGGCGTCGCCGACCTCGACGCGGACGTTCGTCGCGCCCATGCGCCTGCACGTCTCGACGAGGGCGCGCGCCCGGCCGGCGTGGCGCTCGACGGCCACGATCTGGCCCTCGCCGCCCATGAGCGCCGCGAGATGGGTCGTCTTCCCGCCGGGTGCCGCGCAGAGATCGAGGATCCGCTCTCCGGGCTGCGGGTCGACCGCGCGCGCCACGTGCATGGCGGCCCGGGACTGCGGCATGAACGCCCCGCGCGCCCACAGGGGGTGGCCGTGGGCGTCCAGCGGCCCGTCGACGACGAGGCCCTCCGGGAGATCAGGCGCCGGCTGGGTCGGGACACCCAGCTCCGCGGCCACCTCCTCCGGCTGCGCGACGAGCGTGTTGACTCGCAGCGCCAGCTCCGCGGGGCGGTTGCCCGCGGCCATGAGCGTCCGCGCCCGGTCGGGCCCGAGCTGCTCGAACCACCGCTCGGCCAGCCACCGCGGGTAGGAGTGGCGGATCGCCGCGCCCGCGGGGGTGGTGTCCGGGGGAAGCTGGGGCGCCTCACGCTGCGCGCGGCGCAGCACGGCGTTGACGAGCTTGAACCCGCCGCCGGGGCTCGCCTGCTTGGCGAGTTCCACGGACGTGTCGACCGCGGCGTGATCGGCGACGCCGTCGAGGAACAGCAGCTGGTAGAGCCCCAGGCGCAGCGCCGCGGCGACCGGGGGATCGAGCTCGGAGGCGGGGCGGGCGAGCTGGCCGATGATCCAGTCGAGGCTGCCGCGCCGCTGCACGGTGCCGAACGCGAGCTTCGTCGCGAGCGCGCGCTCACGCGGTTCCAGGCCCTCGGCCTCGCCGTGCAGCGCGCGGTCGGCGTAGGCGCCCTGCTCGAAGACGCGGCGGACCACGGTGAACGCGGCGCGACGCGCCGGAGTGATGCCGGCCACGCCTACGCCTCGGGGACCTGGTGGCCGCGCACGTAGCTCGCGGCGTCCATGGGGCGCTTGCCGGGGGGCTGGATCTCCAGGAGCTCGAGGCCGCCGGCGAACAGGCGCCCGTCGTGGGTGCGCAGGCCCGCGCCGGCCGGGGTCTCCTCCGCGATCCTGGCGCTGAGCACGCCGAGCATCGCGCCGTCGGCCAGCGCCAGCCGGGCACCGATGTGCGGGCTCAGTGCCCGGACGGTGCGCTCGGCGGCCACCGGGTCGGCGTCGGGGTCGATGGTGCGATCGGCTGCCGTGATCTTCTCGGCGTACGTCACGCCGTCCTCGGTCTGCTCGACCGGGTCGGGACGCCGGTTCAGGACGTCGAGCAGCAGGTCGGCGCCGAGCTCCTCCAGGCGCGGAGCGAGCGTGCCGTACGTGTCGTCGGGCGCGATCGGCTCCTCGCCGACGGCGTAGACCGGGCCGCTGTCGAGCCCTGCGGTGACCCGCATGATCGCGACGCCCGTGCGCTCGTCGCCCGCCATCATCGCCCGCTCGACCGGCGCGGCGCCGCGCCAGCGCGGCAGCAGCGACGGGTGGACGTTGACAAGCTCGAAGTCGCTCAGCAGCGGCTCCTTGATGAGGGCGCCGAACGCGCAGACGATGACCGCGTCGGGCTGCTGCGCGGCGATCTGCGCGACCGCCTCCGGGGCGTTGACGTCCTCGGGCTGCGCGAGTTCGATCCCCAGCGCGCGCGCTGTCTCGGCCACCGGCGGGGACTGCAGCGTGCGCCCGCGGCCCTTCGGGCGGTCAGGACGGGTGACGACGAGCGACGGACGGTGCGCCTGCGAGCCCGCGAGGCGGTCCAGGACCGCGGCGGCGAACTCGGACGTCCCGAGGTAGACGGTGCTCATGGCATGGGGGCCGCGCCCCGAGAAGGAGCCGCAGGCGAGTTCTCGGAAGGCAACACGAGCCGCTAGGCGAGGGTTTGCCCGCGTTCGAGATCGCGAAGCGTGCGCATCGCGGCCTTGCGCTGGTCCTTGCTCGTGCGGTCCAGGATGAGCACCCCGTCGAGGTGGTCCATCTCGTGCTGGATGACCCGGGCCTCCAGCCCGCTGGCCTCGACCCGGACGACCTCGCCGAACTCGTCGACCCCGCCGATCCGGACGTGGACGGGGCGCTCGACGTCGACCTGGATGCCGGGGATGCTCAGGCACCCCTCCTCCCCCAGTTCCGTCTCGTCGCCCGTCCACTCCAGCTCGGGGTTGATGACGGCGATGATCGGGCTGTCCGGCTCGACGCGGTACACGAAGAGGCGGTGCGAGATCCCGACCTGCGGCGCGGCGAGGCCGACCCCCATGGCGTCGTGCATCAGCTCGCCCATCCAGCGGATCTCCTGGCGCAGCTCGCCGTCGAACCCGTCGACGGGGCGCGCGACCGTCCGTAGCACGGGGTCGCCCATGCGCACGATGCGCTCCATGGCGGCTTCGCGCCGGGCGCGGGCCTCGGGGTCGAGGGTGTGGTCCTCGTCGCCGTCCTCGTACTCGTCGATCTCGGGCTCGTCAGCCATGACGCCCATTCTAGTTCGGCGTCAGGCCAGGAGCCGGACGATGGCGGTGATCCCCACGACGACGATGACGGCGCGCAGCGCGGTCGGTGACAGGCGCCGCCCGTAGCGGGCGCCGAGCTGCGCGCCGGCGACCGCGCCGATGGCGATGAGCCCGGCGGGCAGCCACGCGATGTCGACGGCGATGATGAAGACGATCGCCGCGACGAAGTTCACGATCCCCGCGAGCACGTTCTTGAAGGCGTTGATCCGCTGGAGGTCGTCCGGGAGCGACAGGCCGAGCAGCGCGAGCAGCAGGATGCCCTGGGCCGCGCCGAAGTAGCCGCCGTACACGCCGGCGACGAACACGCCCGCCAGGAGCCCGGGCCCCGCGTGTTCCGTCGGCGGCCGGCGCGTCGCCAGCCACGCCCCGATCCGCGGCTGGAAGACGATCATGACCAGCGCGATGACGATGAACACGGGGACGATCGCCTCGAACGCCGCTTCGGGCAGGGTGAGGAGCAGCACCGCACCGGTGATCCCGCCGAGCAGCGACGCGACCGCCAGGCGCGCCACCCGCTTCCACACGCCGTCCAGCTCGCGCCGGTAGCCGATGACGCCGGAGACCGACCCCGGGACGAGGCCCACGTTGTTGGCGACGTTCGCCGTGATCGGCGGGTAGCCGACGGACAGCAGCACCGGGAACGTGATGAGCGTCCCGCTGCCGACAACGGTGTTGATCATCCCGGCGCCGGCCCCCGCGAGCACGACGAGGATCGCTTCGAGGACGGTGAGCTCGGTCACTGTGGGTCCACGTCCACGCTGAAGGCCACGCCCTTGTGGGCCTTGTCCGCGGCCACGGTGGCGACGGCCGCGCCCGCGGCGACCACCGCGGGCCGGCGCTCCGCCGCCTTGACGATGAGCTGCGCGCGCTCGCGCTCACGCAGGCGGAACAGCGGTGCGGGGCCGAGGACGTCGCCGGGCACGCCGCTGCTGCGCAGGTGCTCGGCCAGCGCGGTCGCGGCCGCCATCGCCGGTGCGGCCTGCTCGGCGGAGCAGACGAACTTGATGAGGGTCGCGAACGGCGGGTAGCGCAGCGCCTCGCGACGGGCGAGCTCTCCGGCCAGGAAGCCGTCGGCGTCGTGGTGCACCGCCGCGGCGATGGACGGCGCATCGGGGGCGAGCGTCTGGACCAGGACCTTGCCGCCCGCCTCCCCGCGCCCGGCGCGGCCCGCAAGCTGGGCGACGAGCGCGAACGTCCGCTCCTCGGCGCGGAAGTCCGGGAAGCGCAGGGTCGCGTCGGCATCGACGACGACGCCAAGGGTCACGTCCGGGAAGTCATGGCCCTTCGCGACCATCTGGGTCCCGACCAGCACGCCGCGGTCGGCCCGCTCGAAGGCGCGCAGCGCCGCGCCGGGATCGCGGACATCGGCGTCGAGGCGGAACGTGGGCAGGCCGATCTGCTCGAGGTCGTGCTCGAGCTGCTCGGTCCCCGTCCCGTGGCGCGCGACGCTCATCGACCCGCACTCGGTGCAGCGCTGCGGCACGCGTTCGCGGTGGCCGCAGTGGTGGCAGGCCAGGTACCCGCCGGCGCGGTGCAGCACGAGCGCGACGTCGCAGTTCGGGCACATCCAGGCGTGCCCGCAGGTGCGGCAGTCGACGAAGTTCGACCAGCCGCGGCGGTTGAGCAGCACGATCGACTTGCGCGAGGCCGCCAGTGCGTCCACGGTGTCCGGATGCAGTGCGGTCTCGGTGCCGCGCATGTCGATGGTGCGCACCGGGGGCGGGTGCTGGCCGTCGACGCGCCGGCTGAGGCGCAGGCGGCGCAGCGCGCGGTAGCTCTCGGGCCGCGGCGTCGCACTGCCGCACAGCAGCAGCGCCCCCGCGTCCTGGGCGCGCTTGGCGGCCACCCGCCGGGCGTCGTAGCGCGGGTCGCCCTCGTGCTTATAGGACGGGTCGTGCTCCTCGTCGACGACGATGAGGCCGACGCCGTCCAGCGGCGCGAAGACCGCGCTGCGCGGCCCGACGCACACCCGGGCCTCCCCCGTGCGCAGCCGGTGCCATTCGTCGCGGCGTTCGGCGGCGGTGAGCTTGGAGTGCAGGACGGCGACGGTGTCCCCGAACCGGTCGACGAACCGCGTGACGATCTGCGGCGTGAGGGCGATCTCCGGGACGAGGATGATCGCGGTCCGTCCGCGGGCCAGGGCCGTCGCGGCGGCGCGGAGGTAGACCTCGGTCTTGCCCGACCCGGTGACCCCGTGCAGCAGGAGCCGCTCGGGATGATCCTGCGCGAGTGCGGTCTCGATCTCGGCGAGCGCCGCGGTCTGCTCGCCCGTCAGCGGCGGGGGCGTGGTGGTGCGGGCGCCGACGGCGTCATGGGTGAGCGTGGTGCGTCGCGCGCGCTGGTGCAGGGCGACCAGGCCCTTGCCCTCCAGGCGCCGCAGGGCGGGAAGATCGGTCCCCGCCGCGCGAGGGCCGGTGCGCGCGAGGTCGTCGAGGAGTGTCCGCTGACGGTCGGTCAGGCGGTCGCCCTCGGCGGGCGCGCGACGCAGTTCGGCCCAGAAGACGGGCCGGGCGGCGGCCCCGCCGGGCGGGGTGACGAGCGAGAGCCCACGCGCGGTCGTCGAGCAGTACTCCGCGGCCACCCAGGTCGCGAGCGCGACCATCTCGGCCGGGACGGACTGCGGCAGCACCCGCTTGGGTGTCACGAGCTTCTCGGCGGGGACCTCGGTGGTCTCGCTGAGGCCGACGACCACGCCCGTGAGCTCCTGGCGGCCGAACGGCACGCGCAGCAGGCTGCCGACCACCACGCCGTCCGGTGCGAGGTAGTCGAAGGGTCCGCGCAGCGCCCGCGCGGTGGTCAGCGGCTCCACGCGCGCGATCACGGGTGGCGACGATAGGCGGGCGGGCCGACGGGCGCGGTACGCTCGCGCGTATGGAGCTCCACCAAGGCGAAACCGTCCTGTTCGAAGGCCACCCGTCGTGGCGCTCGGCGCTGCTCTTCTTCGCGAAGGGCATCGGCGTCGGCATCCTCATCGGCGCGATCCTGTTCTTCGCCATCGGCACCGCCGCGGGGATCGCGGCGCTCGCCGTCATCGCCGCCATCACGATCGTCGCGAGCCTGGTGGTCCGGCAGGCCACGAACTACGTCATCACCGACGAGCGGCTGCACATCCGCCGCGGCATCGTGGCGCGGAAGATCGACGAGACGCGGCTCAGCCGGGTCCAGGACGTCTCGATCGAGCAGGGCGTCTTCGACCGGCTGCTGCGCATCGGCCGCGCGGACTTCGACACCGCCGCGGACCGGGACGACCAGTTCGTCTTCGAGGGCATCGCCAACCCCGACACGGTTCGTGACGCGGTGGACAAGGCGCACCGCCTGGCCGAGCATAAGAACCCGACCGGCGAGGGCACCGTCGGGTTGTAGGAGACGAGCCCGGCCGACGCGCGATCGGCGCCGGCCGGGGCCGTCAACGACAGGTTGGGGCTAGACCCCGGCGGCCGCGCGCAGCGCGTCGACCTTGCCGGTGTTCTCCCACGTGAAGTCCGGATCCTCGCGACCGAAGTGGCCGTACGCGGCCGTCTTCTGGAAGATCGGGCGGAACAGGTTCAGCTCGCGGCGGTAGGCCAGCGGGCGGAGGTCGAACACCTCGCGGACGGCCTTCTCGATCTTCGCGCGGTCGACCTTCTCGGTACCGAAGGTCTCGACCAGGATCGAGATCGGCTGGGCGACGCCGATGGCGTACGTCACCTGCAGCTCGGCGCGGTCGGCCAGGCCGGCGGCGACGATGTTCTTCGCCACCCAGCGGGTCGCGTACGCGGCCGAACGGTCGACCTTCGACGAGTCCTTGCCGGAGAACGCACCGCCGCCGTGGCGGGCGGCGCCGCCGTACGTGTCGACGATGATCTTGCGGCCGGTCAGGCCACAGTCGCCTACCGGGCCGCCGATGACAAACCGGCCGGTCGGGTTGACGAGGAACTCCTTGTACAGGGTGTTCTCGTCGTACAGGTCCTTCGGCAGGACGTGCTTGACCACGTGCTCCCAGAGGTCGGACTTGATCGCCGACTGGTCGCTGTAGGCCTCGCTGTGCTGCGTGGAGATCAGCAGCTTGTCGATCGAGACCGGCTTGCCGTCGCGGTAGCGGACCGAGACCTGGGTCTTGGCGTCCGGGCGCAGGTAGTCGAGGTCGCCGTTCTTGCGGACGTACGCCAGGCGCTCGGCCAGACGGTGCGCCTGCTGGATCGGGAGCGGCATGAGCTCCGGCGTTTCGTTCGTGGCGTAGCCGAAGATGATGCCCTGGTCGCCGGCACCCTCCTCGTCGAACTCGTCGCCCGAGCCGCCCTTGTGCTCCGTGGCGTCATCGACGCCCTGGGCGATGTCCGCGGACTGCGGATCGATGCAGTTGAGGACCGCGACGGAGTCGGCAGAGAAGCCGAGGTTGCCGTCGATGTAGCCGATCTTGCGGATCGCGTCACGCGCGATCTGCTGGATGTCGACGTACGCGTCGGTGCGGATCTCGCCCGAGACGACCACGAGGCCGGTGTTGACGAGCGTCTCGCAGGCGACGCGCGCCTTCTCGACGTTGGAATCCTGCGCCAGGACGGCGTCGAGGACGCCGTCGGAGATCTGGTCGGCAACCTTGTCCGGGTGCCCCTCCCCGACGGACTCGGAGGTGAAGAGGTATTCGTTATCGGCGTAGGTGCTCATGGGATCAGGAAGAAGATCTCCGCATTCGAGGCTCCCTCCTCAGAAGTCGAGCTGACACCTACCGCCCGGACCCGTTCCAGGTCGGGTGCGACCGCCAGGTACTCCCGGTTGTCGCGCAAACCAGTCTGCTCTCCCAACCTGAGGAGCTGGGTGAAGTCGAGGAAGAGTAGCGAGGACACGCCAATGTCGGAATCTCCGACAGCCTTTTGGAAGATTTCGGACTCCGACAGCGGCGGATCCGGGTCCTTGGCGGCGGACAGCCCGGCGGCGCTCGTGGAGACGATCACGCGGCCGTCGACCACCTCGCCGACGAGCGGCTTCTTCAGGGCCCGCAGCGCCCGGCGCGCGCCGTCCTCGTTGTCCGTCTTCGCGACCAGCGTCAGCACGGACGCCGGCACCCCCGGCGACAGTCCCACCCCCACCTCGCCCTGGAGGAAGCGCAGCGCGCCGCCCTCCTGGGCTGCCGCGATGAGCTCGCGGGCCTCGGTGTTCTGGGCGGCCAGCGACAGGAAGTTCTGGGCGACGCCGCTGAGGTTGCGCAGGTCGGCGAACGCGAAGACGTCGTCGGGCATGAACTCCGCCAGCGACGGGTCGAAGCCCTCGGCGACCTTCCCCTGGGCGTCCGGGTCGACGATCCGGCGGACGCGCAGCTGCATCCCGTCGTCCTGCGCGGTCGCCGCCAGCGCCGTGGCGCGCAGCCCGGGCGCGTCGAGCAGCGCTCCCGCGATGCCCAGCGCACCACCCTGCGGCGCGAGCAGCCGGCGGATGCCGTCTGCCGTGGCCCACGCGTCGGCGGCGCGGTCGGCGGGCATGCCCTCCATCGCGCGCCGGTAGGTCGGGTCGTCGGCGAGGCTGTCGCCGCGGCCGGTGGACAGCTCGATCGCCTCGCGCACGCTCTGCAGCTGCCCGATCACGAGCACGTCGCCGATGATCGCGGTGACGAGCGTGCCGAACGTCCGGGTGGTGACCCCGCGTGCGTCGCTCTCGCGCACGCTGCCCTGGCCGCGCTCGAGGTACCGGTTCGCCGCGTCGGGGTCCGTCACGGAGAGCATCACCAGCGACCCGGCGACCTCCGTCCCGCGGTCGGTCAGCGCTAGCGCAGCCTCATCCCCGAGGAACGGCGTGATCCCGGCCGCCCGCGCGCCGTCGCGGCCCGCGGCGACCAGCCGGCGCACCGTGCGGTCGCGCAGCGGGTCCCAGCCCGGGAAGCCCTCGGCGATCTCGAGCGCCCGGGCCGTGCCGTCACGCTCGCCGTCGGTCGAGAGGTGGACATAGACCAATGCGGAGGCCGGGACGAGCTTCGCGGTCGCCGCGGGCGGCGCCGCCTCGTCACTGCCGCCACCGCCGAGCAGGAGCACGGCCACGAGCACGCCGACCAGCGCACCGACGACGCCGGCGACGATCAGATGCAGCCGGCGGTTGCCAGGCAGGGAGAGGCGGGACGACGTGGACTCCATCGCGGCGGGCGATGGTAGCCGCAGAGTGTTGAGATCAGTCGCGGTCGACGCTGGCGCGGCGGCCGCCACGCCCGCCCCGGCCACCCTCGCGACGGGACACGCCGCGCTCGGTGAAGTCGATGATCACCGGCACGCCGTCGAGGGCCAGGCGCTCGCGCAGCCGGTTCTCGAGGAAGTAGGCGTAGTCGCGCGTCATGCGCTGACGGTGGTTGATCGAGATCTGGAAGCGCGGCGGGTTCGTGTCGACCTGCGCGGCGTAGTAGGCCTTCAGCCGCTTGCCCTGCTTCTGGGGCGGCTGCCGGGCGCTCGTGACCTCGCTCAGCCAGCGGTTGAGCTCGGGCGTGGGGACGCGCTGGCGCATGCGGTCGGCCAGCCCGAGCGCCTCGCGCAGCAGGCGGTCCATGCCGCGGCCGCTCACCGCGCTGGCCGTGAGGACCTTCGGGCGCAGCCGGAGCTTGTTCTGCACTTTGGCCCGCTCGTGCTTGAGCTGGTCTTCGTCCATCTCGGTGATGTCCCACTTGTTCAGGATGATCGCCGTCGCGCAGCCCGCGCCCATCGCCATCTCGGCGATGCGCATGTCCTGGGCGGTGACGCCGTCCTGGGCGTCACAGACGACGAGCGCGACATCGGCACGGTCGGCCGCCCGGGTCGAGCGCAGCGTCGTGTAGTACTCGACGGACTCGTTGACCTTGGACTGCCGGCGCATGCCCGCCGTGTCGACGATGACGACCTCGCGGCCTTCGATCTCCAGGCGCAGGTCGATCGCGTCCCGGGTCGTCCCGGCGACGTCGCTGACGATCACGCGGTCCTGGCCGGAGATCTTGTTCAGCAGCGACGACTTGCCGACGTTCGGACGGCCGATGAGCGCCAGGCGCACGACGTCCTCGTCGGCCTCCTCCTCGTCGTCGGGCAGCAGGTCGACGACGCGGTCGAGCAGGTCGCCCGTGCCGAGCCCCTGCGCGGCGCTGACGGCCTGCGGGTCGCCGAGGCCCAGCCGGAACGCCTCGTGCGCAAGGGCCATGTCGCCGACGTGGTCGACCTTGTTCGCCGCGATGATCACGGGTTTGTTCCAGCGGCGCAGCAGGTCGGCGAGCTCCTCGTCGCCGGGGCGCACGCCCGCCTGCGCGTCGATGACGAAGATCGCGACCGCGGACTCGGACAGCGCGGCCTGGGCCTGCTCGCGGATCGATCCGGCCATCGGATCGGGGTCCTCGGTGTCGAGGCCGCCGGTGTCGATCAACGTGAACCGCCGGCCGTTCCACTCGGCCGGGATCTCCTTGCGGTCGCGCGTGATGCCCGCGCGCTCGTGGACGACGGCCTCGCGGCTGCCGGACAGGCGGTTGACCAGCGAGGACTTGCCGACATTGGGATACCCGACGACGGCGACCTTCATGACGCCGTCCTGGCGGAGGCCGCCAGCTCGCCGATGCGCGCCACGACCTCGTCGATCGACAGGCCGGTGGTGTCGAGCTCGACGGCGTCGCCCGCCGGGACCAGCGGGCTGTCGGCCCGCTCGCGGTCGCGGGCGTCGCGGAGTCGCTGGTCGGCGAGCACGACGTCGACGTCGGCTCCGAGCTCCTCGGCTCGGCGCCGCGCCCGTTCGGTGTCGTCGGCGGTGAGGAAGATCTTGACCTCGGCGCCCGGGCAGACGACCGTGCCGATGTCGCGCCCCTCGGCGACCCAGTCCCCGCTGCCGAGCAGCGCGCGCTGGCGCTCCTGCATGGCGCGCCGGACCTCGGGCCGCGCGGCGACCTGTGACGCCCGCTCGGAGACCTCCGGGGCGCGGATCGCCTCGGTGACGTCGTCGCCGTCGAGCAGCACCCGGTCGCCGAGCGTGATCTCCGCGCGCTCGGGGTGCTCGGCGCCGCGCAGCTCGGCCAGCGCCACGCAGCGGTACATCGCCCCCGTATCGAGGTACGTGCAACCCAGCGCGGCCGCGACGGCGCGCGCCACGGTGGACTTGCCCGCTCCCGCGGGGCCGTCGATGGCGATGACCATGGCGCAGGACGATAGGGCGGTTGCGCGTTGCACTACGGTCTGCATCGATGGCGACCGGCGCCCCACCGCCCACCGCCTTCCCCGCCGACGGGGTCGACGTCGCCCTGCGCGACGGCGGTGTCGTGCACATCCGAGAGGTCTCGAGCGACGACGTCGGCCCGCTCACGGCACTCCTGCACGCCCTCGACCCCGACGCGCGGCGCCTGCGGTTCTTCACCGCGGGCGTGAACCTCGAGCGGATGGCGAAGTACGCCGCGAACGTGCGCGAGCGTGACGGCGCGGGCCTGGTGGCGGAGGGCGACGGCGTGCTGCTCGGCCACGCCGAGTTCATCCGCGTCGACCCCGACACCGCGGAGGTCGCCTTCGAGACCGCACCGGCCGCGCAGGGTCGCGGCCTGGCGACGGTGCTGCTCGCCCACCTCGCGCAGATGGCGACGCACTGGGGGATCTCGACGTTCACGGCGTCCGTGCTGCCCGAGAACCACCACATGATCGACGTGTTCCGCGCCAGCGGGTTCGCGGTCACCGTCCAGACCCACCCGGGCGAGCTCGTCCTGGAGTTCCCGTGCGAGATGACGCCCGAGGCGCGCGGCCGGTTCGAGGAGCGCGAGCGCCGCGCAGCGGTCGAGGCGGTCCGCGGACTGCTGTCGCCGTCCTCGGTGGCGGTCGTCGGCGCGTCCTCGCGCAGCGGCAGCGTGGGGGCCGCGGTGTGGGGCAACCTCGTCGACAGCGGCTTCACCGGCACGCTGCACCCGGTCAACCGCCGCGGGGGCGACCTCGACGGCTACCCGGTGGCCAAGTCCGTGCTGGACCTCGACGAGGTGCCTGAGCTCGCCGTCGTCGTCGTCCCCGCCGACGCGGTGCTGGACGTCGTCGACGACTGCGCGAAGGCGGGCGTCGCGCGGCTGCTCGTGGTGTCCGCAGGGTTCGCCGAGGGCGACGCGCGCGGCGCCGCGCGTCAGGACGAGCTCATGCACCGCTGCCGCGCCGCGGGCATCCGGCTCGTCGGACCCAACGCGCTCGGGCTCATCAACACCGACCCCGCCGTCGCGCTGAATGCCAGCGTCACCCCCGTGCCGCCCGCCCCCGGGGTGATCGGGGTTCTCTCGCAGAGCGCCGGGATGGGCCTGGCCCTGATGGAGCGCGCCCGCACGTCGCAGCTGGGCCTCAGCACCTTCGTCTCGGTGGGCAACAAGGCGGACATCAGCGGCAACGACGTCCTGCAGTACTGGGAGGACGACCCGCGGACCGAGGTCGCGCTGCTGTACCTGCAGTCGTTCGGCAACCCGCGGAAATTCGCGCGGATCGCCCGGCGGATGGGGCGGACGACGCCGATCCTCGCGGTGAAGGGCGGCCGCACGCCGCCGCGCGTCGACGCGGAGGCGTCGTCCACCGGCGCGCTCGTCGCCGGCTCGGACATCACGGTCGACACGCTGTGCCGGCAGGTCGGCGTCATCCGCGCGGGCAGCCTCGACGAGATCCTCGACGTGGCGAAGGTCCTCACGGGCACCCACCTGCCCCGCGGCAGCCGGGTCGCGATCGTGACGAACTCCCGGGGTCCCGCGCTGGTGTGCGCCGACGCGTGCGCCGACAGCGGGCTCGAGGTCCCGCCGCTGGAGGACGGCACGCGTGAGCGGCTGCTCCGGCACGTCGCACCCGAAGCCGCCGTCGACAATCCGGTCGACCTGTTCGCCACGGCGCGGGCGCGCGACCTGCGCCATGCCGTCGCCGTGCTCGCCGACAGCGATGAGGTCGACGCCGTCATCGCGATCGTCTCCCCTTCGCTGGCGACCACCGCGAGCGCCGCGGCCGAGGCGATCGCGGCGGGCGCGCAGGACGCCGGCACCGACATCCCGGTGCTCGCGGCGTTCCCCGCCACCGCGGCCCCGCCCGACGAGCTGCACGCCGGACCGGCGCGCATCGCGTCGTTCACGTTCCCCGAGTCGGCCGCCCGGGCGCTCGGGCGCGCCGCCCGCTATGCCCGCTGGCGCGACCGTCCCGTCGAGCCGCCCGTCACGGTGCAGGCCGACACCGACGCGGCGGCCGCGGTCATCGCGCGGGCACTCGGGAGCGGCGGTGGGTGGCTGACGCCCGAGGACGCCGACCATCTGTGCTCGGCCTACGGGCTGCCGGTCGCGCCGGGCATCGTCGCCGACAGCCCGGAGGGGGCGACCCGGGCCGCCGAGCAGATCGGCTTCCCCGTGGCACTCAAGCCCGTCGCCGGCGACCCGCCGATGCGCAGCGATCTCTCGATGCTCGCGCTCGGACTCGACTCGGCCGCGGGCGTCATGGCCGCGGCTGCGCGGATCAAGGCGCGGGCGGCAGCCGACGGGGCGGGCGACGTCCGGCTGCTCGTCCAGCAGATGGTGCCCGCGGGCGTGCGGATGCTCGTGGGCGTCGTCGGCGATCCGCAGTTCGGGCCGCTCCTGGTGTGCGGCGCGGGCGGGGTCGAGGCGGAACTGGTCCGCGACGTCGCGGTGCGCCTGACGCCCGTCGCGCGCGGGGACATCCACGCGATGGTGCGCGAGCTGCGCACGTTCCCGCGGCTGGACGGCTACCGCGGCGCGCCCGTGACCGACATCGCGGCGCTCGAGGACATCCTCGGCCGCGTCGGTGCGATGGCCGAGGCGCATCCCGAGATCGCCGAGCTCGACGCCAACCCCGTCATCGTCAGCCCCGCGGGCGCGGCGATCGTCGACGTGCGCATCCGGGTGGCACCGGCGACGCCGGTCGCCCCGCTGCCGTCGGTCGGGGGCGCTTAGACTTCGCTGATGGAAGATCAGCCAGGTCGGAGTGCCTCCCCGCCTGAGCGCGCGGACCGCCTCGCCCGCGCAGACTCCTCCCTGGTGCTCGCAGGCCTGCTGATCGTCGTCGCGGTGCTGACGTTCGCCGGCACGCCGCTGCGGGGCACGCCGGACCCGCTGGTCGACCTCGACCGCGAAGAGACGCTCGTGTCGCTGTTCTCGTCCGTCCTGCTCGGGTGGTGCGCCTGGCTTGCGTTCACCCTGGCCCGCGCAGATCGCGCGCGCGGCGCGGGCGCGCCCCTGGCTGCGCTGGTCCTTGCCGCAGTCCTCGTCGAGATGGCGTTCGACGAAGCGATGATGCTCCACGAGCGGCTGGGCGGCGTGGCGGGCCTGCCGTGGGCGGTCTGGTACTCCCCGGTGCTCATCGCCGGCGCCGTCGCCGGGTGGCGCGTCGCCCGCGCCCACCCGCCCGCGCGGCGTCTGTTCGCCCTCGCCGCCGGTGTCTGGATCGTCTCGGGCCTCATGGAGACCGTGTTCTGGGGCTCCGACCCCGCGCGCGAAGCCGCGCTCAGCGTCACGATCGAGGAGGTCTGCGAGATGCTCGGGATGATCGCCCTGGCCTTCGGACTGCTGCGCTCGGTCCTCCTCGTCAGGCCGGGCGCTGCTCGTCGAGCGCCCGCTGCGCAGCGCGCGAGCGCTTGACGGTCCGCCGCAGCAGTTCTCCCCCGAGGACCGCGGTCGCGACGAGAAGGACCGCCGCGGCGATCCCCTGCGGCGAGGTCAGGTCGGCGATCGAGTCCCCGAGCGCCGCGTAGGCCAGCGCCCGCGGCGCGGCACCGATCGCTGTGCCGAGCAGGATCTGCCACAGCGCGATGCCCACAGCGCCCGCGGCGTACGACACGGCAGCGTCGGACAGGCCCGGAATCAGGCGGGCGACGACGATGGTCGCGACGCCCTGGCGGTCCAGCCATGCCTCGAGCGCCACGACGCGCTGCCCGCCGAACTCATGCGCGCCGTCACGCCCCGCGTGACGGCCGATGAGCACGGCGATCGCCGAGGTCGTCAGCGCGCTGCAGAGCGTCACCACGAAGCCCAGCCACGTGCCGAACAGCGCGCCGCTCGCCGTGGCCAGCAGCGGGCCGGGGACAAACACCAGCGCGAGGCCGCCCGCGATGAGGACATACGCGAACGGCGCGGCCCAGCCCGCCGCGTCGACGGCGTCGCGGACGTCATCCGTCGACAGAACGCCGCCGACCGGGCCGAACACCAGCCACAGCGCGAGCAGCCCGGCGACGAGGATCGCCAGCCGCGTGCGCGCCCCGGCCATCAGCCCAGCAGCCGGGCCAGGTCGTCGGTGAACGTCGGGTAGGAGACGGCGGCCGCCTCCATGCCGTGCACGGTCACGCCCTCGGCCGAGGCCAGGCCGGCGATGGCGCCGAGCATCGCGATGCGGTGGTCGCCCGCAGCGTCGATCTCGCCGCCGCGCAGGCCGCCCGTGCCGCGCACGATGAAGCCGTCGTCCGTCGCCTCGAGGTCGCCGCCCAGGCCGTTCAGCCCATCGACGACCGTGGCGATGCGGTCGCTCTCCTTGACCTTCAGCTCCTCCGCCCCGCGCACGACGGTCTCGCCCTCGGCGAAGCAGCCGAGCAGGGCGACGAGCGGGAGCTCGTCGATCGCCAGCGGCACCTCGTGCGGCTCGACGGTCGTGGCCTCCAGCGGCCCGGCCGCGACGTCGAGGTCGCTGACCGGCTCGTGGCCGGGGATCTCGTCGTCGGTCGGGGATTCGAGCTCGCCGACCACCACGCCGCCCATGCGCAGCAGGATGCGCACGAAGCCGATCCGCGTCCAGTTGACGTTGACGTTCTTGACCAGCAGCCGGGCGTTCGGGACGAGTACGCCCGCGGTCAGCCAGAAGGCGGCGCTCGACGCGTCCCCAGGGACCACGAGCGACTCGGCCTCCAGCTCGTCGGCGGCCGAGATCGTCAGGTGGCGGCCCGAGCGATGCAGCTGGACGCCCATGCGCATGAGCATCCGCTCGGTGTGGTCCCGGCTGGGCTGGGGCTCGATGATGGTCGTGGCGCCCTCCGCGGCGACCCCCGCGAGCAGGACGCACGACTTCACCTGCGCACTCGCGACGGGCATGTCGTAGCTCGTCCCGTGCAGGCGCTGGCCGTGGACGGTGAACGGCGGGAAGCGGTCGTCGGTCGCGTCGATCTTCGCGCCCATCTGGCGCAGCGGGACGGCGATCCGGTCGACCGGGCGGCGGCGGATCGACGCGTCTCCGTCGAGCGTGAACGACCGGCCCTCCTGGGCCGCCAGCCAGCCGGGCAGCAGGCGCATGAGCGTGCCGGCGTTGCCGACGTCGATGATGCCGTCGGGCTCGCGCGGGTCGCGCAGGCCGACGCCGCGGACGACGATCTCCTCCCCGCGCTCCTCGACCAGGGCGCCGAGCGCCCGCACGGCGTTCAGCGTCGAGTGGGTGTCCTCGGCGTGCAGGTACCCCGTGATGCTCACCGGCTCGGACGCCATCGCCCCGAAGATCGCGGCGCGGTGGCTGATCGACTTGTCCGGCGGTGCGACCACCGACCCCCGCAGGCGCCCGGCGGGCGCGAACGTGACGTCGGTCATGTCGTCACCGGGTAGCCCAGCCCGCCGATGAGCTCCGCGGCGCGATCCGCCTGCTCGGCGGCGCACCACAGCGCGATGACGCCGTTGCGGTTGTCGGGGCTCGGGGAGAGGGCCATGTCGGAGATGTTGATGCCGGCCCGCCCCAGGGTGAGCGCCACGTCGGCGACCACGCCCGGCGTGTTCGGCACGGCCACGCGCAGTTCGCGGGTGCTCGTGCCGACGAGTCCGGCGTCCAGCAGGCGGCGGCGCTCTTCGGCCACGGCGCTCTGCCAGGCCTGGAGCTCGGCGGGGTCGTCAAGGATGGCACGCACCCGGGACAGCCGCTCGATGGCCGCGTCGAGCTGCATGCCGAGCGCGTCGCGGTTGGCGTGGTAGATGTCGGCCCACATCGGCGGATTGGCCCCGGCAACGCGGGTCGCGTCGCGGAAGCTCGGGCCCGTCGACGGGATCGTCTCCTCCCCGCCCAGCGCCGCCGCGGTCTGCGCGACCAGCACGTTCGCCAGCACGTGCGGCAAATGGCTGACCGACGCGAGGACGCGGTCGTGGACGTCGGCGTCGATGGCCTGCGGGCGGGCGCCGAGCGACGTGATGAGCCGGTGCAGGCGCTCGAACAGCAGCCCGCCCGACGCCCGGGTCGGCGTGAGGTACCAGGTGGCGTCGTCGAAGAGGTCGACCCGGGCGTGCTCGACCCCGGCGACCTCGGCCCCGGCGAGCGGGTGCCCGCCGATGAAGCGGTGATCGCCGCCATGGGCCTGCACCACGGGGTGCTTGACCGACCCGACGTCCGTGACCACCGCGTCCGGACCCGCTGCGCCCAGGGCGGAGCCGACCGCGTCGGGCAGCGCTCCGACGGGCGCGGCGACCACCACGATCTCGGCGCCGTCGACCGCCTCCGCGAGCGTCGGCGCGCCGCGGTCGATGGCGCCGACCGCCACGGCCCGGTCGAGCACCGCGGGGTCACGATCCCAGCCGGTGACCTCGGCGCCGAGCCGCTGTCGCGCGGCGAGTCCCACGGACCCGCCGATCAGCCCGACACCGAGGATCGCGAGCGTCACACCGCTGCCGCGCTGAGCTGCTTGCCCGCCGCCTGCGCGACGCGCTCGACCTGCTCGAGGTACGCCGGGAAGTCCTCGAGGCGCAGCTGCTGCGGGCCGTCGCAGATCGCCTCGTCGGGCTCGGGATGGACCTCGACGATGATGCCGTCCGCGCCCACCGCCGCCGCCGCGAGCGACAGCGACGGGACGAGGTCCCGCCGCCCGGCCGCGTGGCTGGGGTCGACGATGATCGGGAGATGGGTCATCTCCTTGAGCACGGGGACGGCCATGAGGTCGAGGGTGAAGCGGTACGCCGGCTCGTAGGTGCGGATGCCGCGCTCGCACAGGAGGACCTTCTCGTTGCCCTCCTTGAGGATGTACTCCGCCGCCATGACGAGCTCCTCGAGCGTGGCCGACAACCCGCGCTTGAGGATCGCCGGCGTGCCGCTGCGCCCGATCTCGCTCAGCAGCGTGTAGTTCTGCATATTGCGCGCGCCGACCTGGATGACGTCGGCGACCTCGCAGACCGCCTCGACGTCCCGGACGTCCATGAGCTCGGTGACGATCGGCAGGCCGGTCCGCTCCTTGGCCTCGGCCAGCAGCCGCAGGCCCTCCTGCCCGAGCCCCTGGAAGCTGTACGGGCTGGTGCGCGGCTTGTACGCGCCGCCGCGGAACATCGTCGCGCCCGCGGTCAGCATCGCGTCGGCGCTCGTCAGGATCTGGTCGCGCGACTCGACGGTGCACGGACCGGCGATCACCGTGAAGTGCTCGCCGCCGACCTTGCGGCCCGCAATGTCGAAGACCGCCCTGTGTCGCTCGTCGTTGGACCCCTGCTTCATCCCGATCATCATCCTCTGCTCAGTTCTGTTCAGACGTTCGCTGTTTCGACCTGCTGGTGGGAAACGGCGCTCGGCCTGAGAACGAGAGTTCGAGAGCGTTCTACAAAGGGGTACGGATGCCGCCGGCCGAGCGCCTAGATAAATCGATAGGCGCGCCAGGCCCACTGCGCGGCAGAGGTGCTGCGAAAAGCGCGGTGGGGGCTGGCCGGGGTCATGCGGGCGGAGAGTCTAGAGGACGTCGCGCAGGGCGTCGAGGAAGCGGCGGTTGTGCGCCGGGGTGCCGTACGTGACGCGCAGCGCGCCCTCACGGCCGAGTGCGGCCCCGGAGCGGACGATCACGCCGCGCTCGGCCAGGCCGCTGATGACCTCGGATTCGTCGGCGGTCTCCGGGAGGTGCAGCCAGCAGAAGTTCGCCTGGGACGCCGCGACGCGGATGCCGAGTTCCCGCAGCCCCTCCTCGATGTCGACCCGCGCGACGATCGCGCGCTCGACCCGCTCCGTGACGGCGTCCTGGTGCTTGAGCGCCTCGACGGCCGCGGCCTGCGCGGGGATGTTCAGGTAGAAGGGCTGGCGGACCTGGTTGACGGCCTGGACGAACTCGTCGCTGCCCCTCAGGGCGAAGCCGACCCGCAGCCCGGCGAGGCCGTAGATCTTGCTGAACGTCCGGAGCAGGACGAGGTTGCTGTGGCCCTTGAGCAGGTCGAGCGACGCGTCGGGGTCCTCGATGGTCGAGAACTCGATGTACGCCTCGTCGAGGATGACCGCGACGTGGCGCGGGACGGCCTCGACGAACGCCTTGATCCGCTCGAGCGGGAGCGCGGTCGAGGTCGGGTTGTTCGGGTTGCAGACGATGACCAGCCGGGTGGCGGCGGTGATCTCGGTGAGCATCGCGTCGAGGTCGTGCTCGTCGCGGTCGTTGAGCGGCACGCGGATGGCGCGGGCGCCGCTGGCGGCCTCGAGGTGCGGGTAGACGCTGAACGACGGCCAGGCGTGCACGAGCTCCGCGCCCGGTTCGAGCAGCGCCTCGCCGGCCGCGAGCAGGATGTCGCACGAGCCGTTGCCGAGTGCGATGCGCTGCTGCGGGACGTCGTAGCGGTCGGAGAGCGCCCGGCGCAGCGGCTGGTAGCTCGGATCCGGGTAGCGGTTCAGGCCGGTCAGCGCCCGCTGCACGGCGTCCATGACCGCCGGCAGAGGCGGGTCCGGAGACTCATTGGACGCGAGCAGCGCCACGTCGTCGGGCAGCGAGTAGCCGCCGGCGATCGGGTAGCTCGGGATCCGGCGGATGCGGTCGTTGAACTCCAAGGTCATCGCCGGAGATTGTGGCAGGCGACGAACTGGACGCGCAGTAGAGATCGGCGGTCTCACGTCGGGAGCCCCTGCTGGTCGGGTCCCCGAGGCGGTGGCACTCTCGATGACGCGCCGCGGGGAACGGCGCGCAGTCTCTGTCCAGGGGGAACACACGATGTCCAACGCCACGCGCCTCGTGCGCAGGGCAGGCCGCGCCTGCGCGGCCACACTCGCGCTTGCGCTGCCGCTGTTCGGCGGCACGATCGCGCATGCCGATCAGACGCTGCTGACCATCGACGTCCCGAGTTCGGGCAACATCGACATCACGCAGCCGGTGCTCAGCAACCAGGTTCGAACACTGCGCGCGAACGTGCTCCTGCCCGACGGATACGACCCCGACGTCGCCTATCCCGTCCTCTACCTCCTGCACGGCATCAGCGACGACTACCGCGCCTGGGCCGACCACACCCGCGGCGACGTGCGGCGCACACTCGACGGCCTTCCGGCCATCGTCGTGATGCCCGAGGGCGGCCGGGGCTTCTACCTGAACTGGCTGTACCGGCAGGGGCGCGACTGGGAGCGGTACTACTTCGAAGAGCTCATCCCGGAGGTCGAGCGGCGGTTCCGCATCCTCCCCGGCCGCCGGCACCACACGATCGCCGGCGCGTCGATGGGCGGCTACGGGGCGCTGCGCCTCGCCAGCCAGATGCCCGGCTACTTCGGGACCGCCATCAGCATGTCCGGGTTCCTCGAGGTCGGAGAGGCCGACGCGTCGCCGATCACGAACTTCATGCTCGGGGGACCGTTCACAGTGCTGCTCGGACCGCGTGGCGGCGGGTACGCCCGGGGGCATGAACTCCGGGAGCTGCGGGAGAACCTGCGGCACACCCGGGTCCTGATCACCGTGGGCAACGGGTCGATGGACCCCGCCGCGCGCGACCCGCTGTACTCCGCGCTGTTCCTGGGCAACACCGAGCGGTTCCTCGAACGACACTCGGTGTCGATCCGCCGGTCGCTGGCGCTCGCGGGCGTGCCGGTGAGCTTCAAGCGACAGTCCGGCCTGCACTCGTGGTGGTACTGGCGACGGGACCTGCGCAACGCCCTGCAGACCTGGGGCGTTTTCGGGGAGCCTGCCGCGTCACCGGGGGACCGGTGGACGTACCGGACCGTGGCCGAGCGCGGCCGCGCCTGGGACCTGGGGTTCCGTTTTGCGGAGGCGCCCGCGTCCCCGGTCGTGCTGCGGCGTGCGGGTCCGGTGCTGGAGGGCGAGGGCACCGGGACGGTGGCGATCACGACGGCGGACGGGTGCGTGTTCACCGCGGAGCTGCCGTTCAGTCGGTCGCTCCCCTGCGCCTCGGGGTGAGGTTCGAACCCTGGTCGCGCCCGTCGTTGCGGGCGGATCGTGCAGGTTCACTGGACAGACGCCGTGTTCATTCCTATGGTTCCCCGGGCCATGACCTGCACGCAGAACACGTTCGCCATCGCCTCGGCACCCACCATGTGGGCGGCGCGGACCCGCGTGCTCGAGCACCCGACGGGTCAGTAGCGGAAGGAGCACTTCTTGGCTTCCTCCGCGTCCGTCGCGGAGGAGGTGCAGAAGCGTTCCTCGGCGACCCTCACCAGAACCCACATCATCGAGCGCATCCAGCGCTGGGACGAGCTCTACGGCGCCCCTCCGGGCACCGCGGACTGGGCCCCCGCCCTCGCACGGTGGCGCCGCCAGGAATGGCGGATCGACCGCTACCGCTCGGGCGACCCCGTCAGCGGTGAGCCGTGGCCCTCGACGAACACCGTCAAGCGTCGCTTCGACGGATCGTTCGACGAGGCCGTCCGGGCCGCGGGGCTGACCCCGCGCCGGCCGGGTCCCGCGCCTCGGCGCTCGGTCGAGGCGGACGCCCCGGCGGTTGTCGTATCGCAGCTCAGTGCGGTCGGCACCCCGGAGGCGCTCGCCGAAGCCGTCCGTCGCGTGGCCCTCTCCCGCGCGACAGGACAGCGCGGCGCGCTCGACGCGGCCCTGGCCGACGTCGCGCGTGAAGCGCTGCGGTGGCGGGCGCGCCTGTAGGTCCGGCGCGCCCGCCCGCCCCCCACCCCGCTGAACGTCCGATAGTGGTCGCCCTGGCGACCACTATGTGACGTTCAGCGGGCCTTGTACGCCATCGACCCACCACCAGCCATGTCCAGCATCACCGTCATCGGTCTCCACGAGGACCGCACCATCGAGCAGCTCGAGCGCTGCGTGGCCGCCGAGGAGGGCGCCGTCGGCGTCCTGTGCGCGGACGGCCACGTCGGCTACTCGCAGCCGATCGGTGGCGCCGTGGGCTACCGCGACCACATCTCCCCGTCCGGCGTCGGCTACGACATCGGGTGCGGCAACAAGGCCGTGCGCACCGACCTGCGCGTCGCCGACATCGAGGCCGACCTCGCCCGGCTCATGGACGAGATCGTGCAGCGGATCAGCTTCGGCCTGGGCCGGCGCAACGACGAGCCCGTCGACCACCCCGTGATCGACGCGGTCGCCGCCGCCGACTTCGCGCCGCAGCGCCAGCTGCGCGATCTCGCGGCCAAGCAGCTCGGGACCGTGGGTGCGGGCAACCACTACGTCGACCTCTTCGCCGATGAGGAGGGCGTCGTGTGGGTCGGTGTGCACTTCGGCTCGCGTGGGTTCGGGCACAAGACGGCGTCGGGGTTCCTCGCACTCGCGCAAGGCCTGCCGTTCGACGGTCAGGCCCGCGACGGCGAGATGGACAGCCCGCCGGTGCTCTTCGCGGTCGACTCCGACCTCGGCCAGGCGTACATCGCAGCGATGACCCTCGCGGGTCGCTACGCGTACGCCGGGCGCGACGTCGTCGTCGAGCGTGTGCTCGAGATCCTCGGCGCGCAGTCCACCCTCGAGGTCCACAATCACCACAACTTCGCCTGGCGGGAGCGTCACGGCGAGGACGAGCTGTGGGTCGTCCGCAAGGGCTGCACGCCCGCGTTCCCCGGTCAGCTCGGCTTCGTCGGCGCCTCCATGGGCGAGGACGCGGTGATCCTCGAGGGGGTCGACGCGCCGCAGGCCGAGGCCGCGCTGCGCTCCACCGTCCACGGGGCGGGACGGGCGCTGAGCCGGACGAAGGCCGCGGGGCGGCTGCGCAAGCGGTGGGTCAACAACGTGCGTGACGACGACACGGCGTACGAGACCGAGGCCGAGGCGCTGGCCGCGCCGGGGGCGACGAAGGCCCGCCGGACCCGTGTGCGGGTCGGTGGGGCGGTCGACTTCCCGGCCGTGGAGTCCGAGCTGCGGGAGCGCGGCATCGAGCTGCGCGGCGGGGCGGCCGACGAGGCGCCCGCCGCGTACAAGCGCCTCGACGAGGTGCTGACCCACCATGCCGACAGCGTGGTGATCCGCCACCGGTTGCGCCCCGTCGGCGTGGCGATGGCGGAGGCCGACACGTTCGATCCGTACAAGGACTGAACGTCCAGGGACCGGCCGGCTCCGAGCAGCCGGCCGGTACCCTTTCCCGCCGTGCAGACAAAGCTCGTCCTCACTTTATTGTTGGTGGTCCTGCTGACCATTCCAGCTGTTGCCCACGCGAGTACCGCGGACGACCGTGCTGCGACGCGGTCAGCCGTCCGTGCGACGGTGACGTTCACCGCTGACATCCGGGCTGCCGCGCCCCGGGCTGGCGCCGCCGCCCAGGAGATCCGGAGGCGCGCGCGAGCGTGCCTCGAGGACTTCGAGGCGGTGCCGGTCGCTCGATCCGAGGCGGCGTACGGCTTCTACTTCGTCTCGGTGTCCTCCGGGCTGTGGTTCGTCGACGCGCCGTTGTACTCCGCGTGGATCGAACGCGGCCTGGCGCCAGCAGCGAGGCGCAGCCGCGTCTGGCGCCGCGAGCGTGACCGACTGCTGCGGGAGCTCGCACGCGCCCGCCAGGGGTATGGCCTCGGCCGAGCCGATCCGTGCCCGGTCATGCGGGCGTGGCGGGCGGAGGGCTTCTCGCCCGAACGCGCACCGGCGCCGATCCCTGAGCTCGTGCGTCTGTTCGCACGATGGGACAACGAGCCACCTGCCTGGCCCTCACGCGCGCTCACTCGGCTGCTCGAGCGGCACGGCGGTCAGGCCGCGCGATACGTCCGTATGGTGCTTGAGGGCGGCGTCGATGAGCCGGACAGCCGCGTTGAGCGCGACGGCGACCCCATCGCCGAGCTGTTCGACCGGATCTGAAGCTCAGGCCGCCGAGCGGGCACTGCCCGGCGTCTCGCCGGTCCAGCGGCGGTAGGCCCGGGAGAATCCCGCGGCGTCGTGGTAGCCCAGCCTCGCCGCGACCTCCTGAACCGTGAGCCCACCGGTTCGTAGCAGCTCGGTCGCGAGCGTCGCACGGACCTCGTCAGCCAGCGCGCGGAAGGATGTGCCCTCGGCGACGAGGTGGCGCCGGAGCGTGCGCGCGTCGATGTGCAGCGCGGCGGCGACCTTCTCCATCGATGGCGGCGCGGCCAGGTCCGCGAGGAACTGCGCCCGCACCGACGCTGCGACGCCCTGCCGCGCGCGGCGGCGATCCAGCAGCGCGGCGCATTGCTCCTCCAGCGCCTTGGCGGTGAACGGGTCGGCCTGCGGGAGCGCGGCGTCGAGCGCGACCCGGTCGACTACCAGCTCGTGCGACGCGGCACCCGAGCGAAGGTCGACTCCGGGCAGCCCGGCGCGGAGCGCTGCCGCGCGCCCCCCGTCGAAGCTCGTCGCGACGTGGACGGGCCCCATCTGCCCGAGGATCGTGGGGACCAAGCGGCCGACCTTCGTGATCTCGCGCTCGACGAAGAACGCCCTGACGTCGACGGGGATCTCCTCGTCGAGCAGCCGTACCCGGGCGCCAGCCGCGTCCTCGCGGATCTCTGGGCGGATGAACGCGAACGACAGCGGCGCATAGCGCACGCCGAGCCGCAGGACGTCGCGCCCCGTCGCTGCAGTCAGCAGCGCGAAGCCGGCCATCCCGAACGTGCCGAGCGTGTACCGCGAGCCGGCATCGACCCCCAGCCCCGGGGCGTCGTCCAAGGCTGCGACAAGGTTCCGGCCGATCGCGAGTTCTTGCCCAGCCTCCACCTCAGCGTCGGCGGCGTCGAGGTCGGCGACCGTCAGCCCGGTCCCCGCCAGGCAGGTCGCCGCGTCGAGCCCACGGTCCGTCCCGACCGCGACGAGCAGCCGCGCGGCGGCGGCGGTGCGGCGAAAATCCCATGCCGGTGCGGTCTCCATGTCCGAAAATGACAATAGGTCGTCCGGGTCAGGCATGGTGCCGGACGCCGCAACTGCCGATGATGCCCCCATGTCGAGCAGTCCCTCCGTGATCATCATCGGCGCCGGCTTCGGCGGCCTGGCCGCCGCGATCGAGCTCAAGCGCCACGGCATCGAGACCTTCACGATCCTCGAGCGCCACGACCACGTCGGCGGGGTCTGGCAGGCCAACGCCTACCCGGGCGCCGCGTGCGACGTCCCGTCGATCATCTACCAGTTCTCCTTCGCGCTGAACGGGGACTGGAAGCACCGCTACGGGCGGCAGGAGGAGATCCGCGAGTACCTCGACACCGTCGCACGGGACTTCGGCATCCTCCCCCACGTCCGGTTCGGCGCGAAGGTGACCGCTGCGACCTTCGACGAGGACGCCGCGACGTGGACCGTCGAGACCGAGGGCGGAGACACGCACACGGCCGACGTCGTCATCTGCGCGACCGGCCAGCTCTCCGAGCCCGCGATCCCGCCGATCCCCGGGCTCGACACGTTCGCCGGACACCACATGCACTCCGCCGAATGGGACCCCACGGTGGACATCGCGGGCAAGCGCGTCGCGGTCGTGGGCGGCGGCGCCAGCGCCATCCAGCTCGTCCCCGCCATCGTCGACGAGGTCGAGCACCTCACGGTCATCCAGCGCGACCCGAGCTGGGTCGTCAACAAGTACGACTGGAAGGTCGGCGCCCTCGAGCGGGCGATCATGAAGGTCCCCGGCGTGCCGCGGCTCTACCACGACCTCATGTGGTGGTGGTTCGAGGTCCGCGCGCCCTCGGTGAAGTCGAGCTTCGACTGGCTGCGCGGCCTGTGGGCTCGCGAACGCCGGCACCACATCAAGAAGACGCTGAAGGACCCGAGGAAGGTCGCGGCCGCCACGCCCGACTACACCTTCGGCTGCAACCGCCTGCTGCTCTCCAACGACTGGTACCCGACCCTCGCCCGCGAGGACGTCGACCTGCTTGGCGAGGCCGTCACCGAGATGACGCCCACCGGCATCGTGTGCGCCGACGGCACGACGGTCGACGCCGACGTCGTCGTCTGGTGCACCGGCTTCAAGGCCACGGAGTACCTCTCACCCATCGACATCCGTGGCCGCGGCGGCAAGCACATCCGCGAGGCCTGGCACGACGGGCCCGAGGCCTACCTCGGCCTCACCACGCCCGGCTTCCCGAATCTGTTCATGTCCTACGGGCCGAACACGGGGAGCCTGACGAACACCATCGTCTACCTCGTCGAGCGCCAGGCGCACTACATGCGCGAGGCGA